>NZ_JBEOKT010000008.1:0-177627 GCF_040278685.1 Pontibacter populi | reverse complement strand
CGCGTTTAAAATGGCGCTTAGATACAGAAATAACGACCTGTGTGGGTGCAGGAGTTGTGCTGGGCTCAGTATAGTATACAAAGCGTAGCGGATACAAATTAAAAGAAGAACCCTTGGAAAACAGTAGCGTTATAAGGCGCTTACTGCACAAGCGTTCTTCTTTCGAAAATGTATACGTTAAAGGATGTGGCGCTTCGTGATCTTTATCGGAATCCATTCGTGAGAGCGGCTCCGTGCTCTACAAAGCACTAACCTGACTTAATTAAGCCTTATGTTTTCTTTCGTCAGAAACAGTTAGTCTCTTTCTGCCTTTGGCTCTTCTGCTAGCCAATACTCTTCTACCGTTAGCGGTCTCCATTCTTGAGCGGAAGCCGTGCTTATTTCTTCTTTTTCTCTGAGAAGGCTGGAATGTTCTTTTCATCGTATGCCAATGGTTTTATTATGGCCTGCAAAATTAGAGAACCTTTTGTAATTATCAAACACCAACCCTAAATTTTTACTAAAAACTTGTTGATTGTTGATTGTTTTAAATATTTCTTTCCCGAACTATAACTATAGCCTACCCATAACTATAGTTTACTCAACCGATTTGCTTTGAATCTGGTAAACCAACAATTTAGCACTCAACAATCAGCAATCAAACTATGATCTCATACCACCTCAGCTATACTTCGGCGTTATCGCATTTTGTAGATATTAGCGTAACTATAACCGGCAATACACAGCAGCAACTATACTTACAATTGCCTGCCTGGAGACCGGGCCGCTACGAGCTACAAAACTTTGCTCAGAAACTGCGCCAGGTAACCGCCACTGCTAATGAGCAAACTATAGCTATAAGCAAAGTAACAAAAGACAGATGGCTGGTTGAAACGGATGGAGCTGAAACTATAACTATAAACTATAGCTTTTATGCGCGGCAGATGGATGCGGGCGGCTCGTGGCTGGATGAACAGATGCTGTATATAAACCCCATAAACTGCCTGATGGCGGTGGAAGGACGCGAACATGAGCCCTGCGAAGTAACTATAGCCATACCCCAAAACTGGCAGATTGCCTGCGGATTACCGGAAACCAGGAAACACACGTTGCAGGTTGCTAACTACGACGAACTGGTGGACAGCCCTTTTATAGCCAGCGACACCCTACAACACAAAAGCTATAGTTTGGCTGGCACAACATTCCATATCTGGTTTCAGGGCGAAGTTAAACCTGACTGGCCGAAGATCATCCACGACTTTGAAGCCTTTACTAAAACGCAGCTAGAAGTTTTTGGTGATTTCCCGGTGCCGGAGTACCATTACCTGAACATTATTCTGCCTTACCGCACCTACCATGGTGTAGAGCACAGCCATTCCACGGTTATTACGCTTGGCCCGGGAGAGCTGCTGATGTCGCCGGCTTTATATAAGGAGTTTCTGGGCGTGAGTTCGCATGAACTTTTCCATACCTGGAACGTGAAGAAGATACGACCAACCGAAATACTGCCTTACAATTTTGCGCAGGAGAATTACTTTAAAACCGGTTATGTAGCAGAAGGTATTACCACTTATTGTGGCGATTACATGCTGGCCCGCTCTGGCGTGTTTACAGCGCAACAGTATTTTGACGAGCTCAACACGACCCTGCAGCGCTACTTTGCAGACTATAGCCGCCATAATCTTTCTGTGGCCGATTCATCTTTCGACCTGTGGCTGGATGGCTACAAACCCGGCATACCTGACCGTAAAGTATCGATCTACATAAAAGGTGCTTTAACTGCATTGCTGCTGGATCTGCAATTGCGCAAGGCTACCAACAACCAGGTAACTATGGACACCCTGATGCGGGAACTATGGGAACGCTTTGGCAAACAAACTATAGGCTATACGGAACAGAATTATGCAGCTATAGTTGACGAGATTGCCGGACGATCTTTTAAAGAATACTTTGACAACTACATAAATGGCACAACAACTATAGAACCTGCTTTAGATGAAGCTCTGAACTATGTTGGCTGCACCCTGAAGCAACACGAAAACACTTTGCTTTATGAGAGTAGATTTGGTTTTAAGGTAACGCAGGAGCAAACTATAAAAGTTACCGCTATTGCCCCGGAGTCGCCGGCGTTTAATGTTTTAGGTGTAGATGATGAGCTGATTGCTTTGAACGGCCGAAAACTGGAACAGAACCTGCAGCACGTATTACAGCAACTGACTCCTTCTGAAACAATAACCCTAACAATTTTTAGAGAGAAACAACTGCGTGAAGTTACCCTTACACCAACCAGACAGACTTACTACCCAAAGTATACTATAGACAAGCGCCCGAACGCTACAACAGAAGAGAAGGCAAACTTTAAACTGTGGCTGCACCAGGATTTTGAGGCATAAAAAAACGCGGGCAAAAGGTGTAAAACCTTCTGCCCGCGCATACTATTCATAGTCTTATTCTTTTTAAAAGGCCCTACTTTTTGTCATAAGGCGTGTTGTTGCCACCTTTTGCCAGGTTCCTGTTAGGGTTCTGGACTTTAGTAGCATCTTTGTTTAGCGCATTGCGTGGTGGGTTATCATTGATATTACCCATCAGCTTCTTTGGATCTTCCTGATTCGGATTGTTCTTCTTCAGTTCGTCCTTCGTGTTCTTATTTTTATTTTGATTGCTCATAGCTTGTTTTCGTAAGTGGTTCAGACTATAGTTTTACCCCATTTTTAGGTATTTAGTTACAAGTCTCCTAATAATAGCTTTGTATCAGGCAACAAAAAAGGGAGACTTTCGCCTCCCTTTTCCTATAGTTTAAAACTGCTTTTTACTGCAGCACTGTGTCGAAAGCAACTAAGTTAACAAACTTCTGCACACGGTTTTCTATCTCTTCTGAGGTCAGGTTTTTCAGACGCTCCGTACCGAATTTCTCTACGCAGAACGATGCCATTGCCGAGCCATAAATAATAGCGCGCTTCATGTTCTCGAAGCTGATATCATCGGTGCTGGCAATATAACCTATAAAGCCACCTGCAAACGTATCGCCTGCTCCGGTTGGGTCAAACACTTCTTCCAGTGGTAAGGCTGGCGCAAAGAATACTTTATCCTCGTTAAACAACAGGGCACCGTGCTCACCTTTCTTGATGATAAGGAACTTAGGACCCATGGCCATGATCTTTTTGGCAGCCTTTACAAGCGAATATTCACCGCTCAGCTGGCGCGCTTCTTCGTCGTTGATAGAAAGTACATCTACCAGTTTCAGGGTCTGCATCAGTTCATCAAGGGCAATGTCCATCCAGAAGTTCATGGTGTCCATCACGATCAACTTTGGCTTTTGCGTCAGTCGCTCGATAACGGTTTTCTGTACTTGTGGTGCCAGGTTACCCAGCATCAGGTATTCGCAGCCCTGGTAGCTATCCGGAATGATCGGGTCGAAATCGCCTAGCACGTTTAGCTCTGTAACCAGCGTTTCGCGGCTGTTCATATCGTTAAAATAGCGGCCAGACCAGAAGAAAGATTTCTCGTTTTCTTTTACCTGCACACCTTCGGTGCTGATGTTGCGCTGGTGCATCAGGGCAATATGATCCTGGTCGAAATCGCCGCCAACTACCGACACTACATTTACCGGCTTCACAAAGTATGAAGACGAAAGAGAGATATACGTAGCCGCGCCACCTACTATCTTATCTGTTTTTCCGAAGGGTGTTTCCAGCGCGTCAAACGCCATCGAACCAACTACTACTAAGCTCATATTTTTAATTTTGAATAATTGAATTTTGAATGACTGAATAATGAAAGCTGAAAATCAGCACATTAAACACGCCGCAAGTTAGCAATTAACTAAATAAAAAAAGCCCCTGAAGGTTAGCTTCAAGGGCTTGGGGTGACCGATGGGATTCGAACCCACGACTTCCAGAATCACAATCTGGTGCTCTAACCAACTGAACTACGATCACCGTGTCTCGTTTGAGAGTGCAAATATACGGAGCAAATCACACAATGCAATAGGTTAAGCGCGATTTTGGTTAAAAAATTTAAACTATAGTTGTAAGAGAACATAACCGATTAAAGCAAAGCGAGTTGCTAAAGTTTCAAATTCTCTCCTTCGCTGGCGCGAGTTTGCAACTCGTGCCTTAGTATGGTGTTGAGTTTGTAACTCAACTGGGCCAGAGGCCCAACTATAGTTCGCCACGAGTCTCAGATCCCGAAGCATTTCAGGACGTTGACGCTCGCGCCATCTTTTCAAAACTTTACTTACTCAGCTTACTACCGCACCACGGGCAATAGTTGATCACCACCATTGTAGCGCCGCCATTGTGCACTGGTATACCATAAAAGCCTTCATCCCATTTGTTGATGATCACGTCTGGGTCGTCGTATTTTATCTCCCCATCTTCATCCAGGCTCTCGAAAACTTTATCGGCCATCATTATACAGCAGTAGCTTTTGTAGTCGAAGCCTGCTGATGTTAGCTTTTCGGCTGTTGCCCAGTTGTAGCAAGTTTCGTCTTCGTGTATGGCATCTGCATAAGCTTCGTACTCTTCAGATTGCAACACTTCCTCAGGCAGTTCTTTCCCGAAAAAACGGGCATGCAGTTCTTTAAACTTCTCCAGTTCCATACTTACCTGTCGAACAGCAGCCTCTCCCCTTTTTTACTCTCATCAAAAGCACCGTTACTATAAGCCAGATGCCCGGAAACTATAGTATGCATTATAGTTGAACTGAAAGTATGGCCCTCGAAAGAAGACCAGCCGCATTTATAGTAGGTATTCTCTTTGGTAACGGTGTAGGGTTTGTTCAGGTCTACTAAAACCAAATCAGCCCAGTATCCTTCGCGTATGTAGCCACGCTCGCGCACGTTAAAAAGTATAGCCGGTGCATGGCTCATTTTCTCTACCATTTTCTCCAGTTTCAGCTTGCCCTGCTTCACAAACTCCAGCATCATCTGCAACGAATGTTGTACCAGTGGTACACCAGATGGTGCTTGTTTATACTTTCCTTGTTTCTCTTCCCAAAGGTGCGGCGCGTGGTCGGTGGCAATTACATCGAGTTTATCTTCCAGCAATCCTTTCAACAAACCTTCTTTGTGGCGGTGTTCTTTAATGGCAGGGTTACACTTTATCTGGGTGCCAAACTTATCGTAATCTTCCTTATCAAACCACAGATGATGCACGCAAACTTCTGCGGTAATACGCTTCTGCTCCAGCGGAATGTCGTTGCGGAAAAGTTTCAGTTCTTCTTCGGTAGAGATGTGCAGAATGTGCAGGCGTGTGTTGTGCTTCTCAGCAAGCTTAACTGCCAGGAAAGATGATTTAAAACAAGCTGCTTCGTTGCGGATCTCAGGGTGGCACTTTACCGGAATATCATCTCCATACTTTTCTTCATAAATAGCCATGTTATCCCGTATAGTCTGCTCGTCTTCGCAGTGCACGGCAATAGGCAGTTTGGCTTTCGAGAAGATCTCTTCCAGCGTTTCGGCATTATCCACCAGCATGTTCCCCGTGGAAGAACCCATAAATATCTTGATACCGCAAACGGTGTTAGGGTTAGTCAACAGCACTTCGGCCAGGTTATCGTTGGTGGCACCCATGTAAAAAGAGTAATTCGCCAGCGAGGTCTCGGCTGCAATCTTATACTTATCCTCCAGCAATTCCTGCGTTGTAGCATTAGGTACCGTGTTCGGCATCTCCATAAAAGAAGTAGTGCCACCAGCTACGGCTGCTCTTGCTTCTGTTTCGATGTTTGCCTTATGCGTAAGCCCCGGCTCCCGGAAGTGTACCTGGTCATCAATTACACCCGGCAATAAGTGCAAGCCAGTAGCATCTATAGTTTGGTCAGCTTCGGTAGTTATAGTTTGCCCGATCTGCGCAATGCGTCCGTCTTTCACCAGCACATCGGCAGTGGTTACAGTTCCTTCGTTTACGAGTTGGGCGTTTTTTATGAGGATTGATTTCATGATGCTAAGATACGGGAAGAAGAGAAAGTGTGTAAGCTTTACCCCTAATCATTATACCATTTCTTTAGTTGGTATACTTTTTCAATACTATGGATCTCGCCTGCGAAGGCTCCAAGGTGCCCATTACTATCCTTATTGAAAACTCCTATTATCATAACATATCTTCTATTAAGAGCATCAATAGATACTTCTTTACCTTTATCATCTTGCACAGCGACTGTTTTCGCAAAATCTACCCAAAAAGCACTCTCAGAATTAAGATAATTACCGTGTTCATCTGAAAAATATAGCCCGTAATCTTCAAAATCTAAATGAAGAAAACCTGTTACCATAACTCTTTTCCCATGATAGTCTTCAGGGTTCGCCAATAATTTAATGAATGAGACACGATCAGGTATTTCTGATTGAGATGAACATAACAGTATTAATAATATAATACTTAAAGTAGCTATTAAGACTTTCATATCTAATGCTTAAATGTAGTCAATATAATGATTATTAATACTCCTTTCCAATCACCTTACCTCTCTCCCATAAAATTACCGTACTTTTGTACTACAAACTATAGTAATTCATTATCCCCATGGCAGAAGAAGCAGAGAAAGAAGTAACCACGTTCGAGGATTTTAAACTGAACAGGCAGTTGCTGAATGCCATTGAAGAAGCTGGCTACGAAAAACCAACCCCTATCCAATTAAAGGCGATCCCGATAATTATGGGTGGCCACGATGTGATGGGTATTGCTCAGACCGGAACCGGAAAAACGGCGGCCTTTCTGTTGCCTATTTTGATGAAGGTAAAGTATGCGCAGGGCATGAACCCACGTGCGATTATCCTGGCTCCTACCCGCGAATTGGCGATGCAGATCGAGGAGAACATTACACTCCTTGGCAAATACACCGACATCCGCCACACCGTTATTTATGGTGGACTTGGCCCTAAAACGCAGATCGAAACTATAAATAAAGGCCTCGACATACTGGTGGCCACACCCAAACGCCTGATGGAACTATACCTGAAGGGTGAACTGATACTAAAGGAAGTAAAAACGCTGGTACTGGACGAAGCCGACAAGATGATGGACATGGGCTTTATGCCGCAGATCCGCCAACTGCTGGAAGTGATACCTCGCAAACGCCAGAACTTATTGTTCTCGGCAACCATGCACCCGAAAGTGGTAGAGCTGTCAGAGGAGTTCCTGGAGTTCCCGACCCGCATAGAAGTTACGCCACAGGCTACACCTGTTGAGACCGTAAGCCAGGTGCTTTACCAAGTACCGAACCTACGCACTAAAATTGCGATGCTTGAGCATATTATAAAGGATAAGGAAGCGTTTAACCGCGTGATCATCTTTACCCGAAGCAAGAAAAATGCGGAAGATGTAGCTAAATTTCTGGAGCGACGCGAGTACGGCGAAGTGCGGGCCATACACGGCAACAAAGGCCAGAACACGCGCATCAATTCTATGGAAGCTTTTAAAGGTGGCGACGTGCGTTTCTTAGTTGCAACGGATGTAGCCTCGCGCGGGATTGATGTAACGATGGTGAGCCACGTGATAAACTTTGATGTGCCGTTTGTGTACGAAGACTATGTGCACCGCATTGGCCGAACTGGCAGAGCTGAGAATGTTGGCGCTGCTATTACCTTTGCCAACCCGGCTGAGATGTACCACATTCGCAAGATCGAGAACCTGATCAGAATGCAGATACCGGAGCAGCCGATGCCGCCGGAAGTAAAGATCCACGATATAACTTTTGATGAGCAACAGGCCATCGCCCGCGACATAGATCACCAGAAACGAAGCGAAAATCCTGACTTTAAAGGTGCCTTCCATGAGAAAAAAGGCAGGCACAAGTCTAATTTCGAGAAAGGCAAAAAGAAAGGCGACCCTAAAAATTCAGGCTGGCAGAAGACCAAGAAAAAAGGCGGTAACAGGCGCTAATAACAAAAAAGAGGCCGGACTATAGTTTATATAGCCCGGCCTTATAGTTTTCAGATCTTAATAGCTTAAATATACTTCTCCAGCAGATCGCCAAACTCGAAAACCAGCAAGTTCAGCAGGAAGCTCCAGGCTACTGCACTCCAGAGCATATGTAAAAAAATTTGTTTGCGAGATGCGCCAAACAGCGCCGCTACTACTGTCCCAACTATAGGTGTCAGCAAAATAGGGGTCAGAAAAGCTACGCCAACCACGCCAAACCTATTCCAGATATGCACGATGCGACGGTTCTTTTTACTGAACATGGGTTTGTTCTTAGCCCGCTGCCGCTTTGCCCACCACTTCGAGAACGCTCTGCCTATAACAGAAAAAATGACCACGGTGGTCATCATGCCTGCTATCGTCAGTAATACAGTTTCCAGGTAAGTAAGGCCTATAGTTGCGCCGGTAACAGGGCCTGCAAAAAACTTCACCATACTTACCAGATACACCGACAGATACTTTAAAACCTCTACCACAACTTCGCTCTGTTAAATTCTTCTTTAAAATAAGTATCAGTTTTCCATACGGTTTATACGTAAAAAGCCGATCAGGCAACAGGAGTATGGCAATAAAATGAAAGCTAAATTTTGCACTATAAACCTGCTATCGCACTCATAACCAGTATTGTTACAACTCGTCTGCTCAACACGCTCCATTACGTAATAAGTTCAGGATCAGATCTTAGGCCCGAAAGCCAGGTCGCCTGCATCGCCCAACCCCGGAACGATATAAGATTTGTCGTTCAGATGACTATCCAGTGCGCCAAGCCATATAGTTGCTTCCGGAATTTCCTGTTGCACATAAGCCACTCCTTCCGGCGATGCAATAACAGCCGCAATGTGCACCTGCACCGGTTTGCCGTGGCGCAGCATCCCTTTATAAGCCTTTACCAACGATTTGCCTGTTGCCAGCATCGGGTCGGCCAGTATCAGTATCTTATCGTGTAGATCAGTCGAGGCCAGGTATTCCATGTTTATCTGCAGCTCTGTATTCTCCTCTTCCACGCGGTAAGCACCTACAAACGTACTATAGGCCTTATCAAAATAGTTAAGCATGCCATTATACAGCGGCAAACCAGCCCGAAGTATAGTTGCCAGCACCGGTTGCGCCTGCAGCATCTGGGTTTGGGTTTGTGCCAGCGGGGTAGTTATACCGGCAGTGGTATACGGCAATGTTTTAGATATCTCGTAGGCCAGCAGTTCGCCTAATCTTTCAAGATTTCTCCTGAAGCGCAGGCTGTCGTGCTGTATGTTCACATCGCGCAGTTCGGCTACAAAGTGGTTGGCCAGCGAAGGCGTATCAGTAAGGATGTGTAGTTTTCCGTTTTGCATAGTTACCGGTCGTTTTACCGGATAAAGATACTGAAGTACCAGCGCCTCACAATCGCTGTAACAACAATTTTATAGTTTAAGGGCCCAGCTTGCACTCTATGCTTATTAACTATAGATTTCAAACTATAGCTATCCTGTATATTTTCTATAACAACAGAACAAAATCATACAAAAGCAGTAAATTCGGCTTTCAGGATATCGCTTTCTTACACTCACTCCGATAAAATAAAACATGAAACACATAGCATGTTTGCTGTTGCTGCTAGGCCTTGCCAGCGGCACAACCTTACAGGCGCAGGACACCTACGTACCTTACGACCCGGATACTTACCGTTTAATAGACCGTTACCAGATACTATATGGCAATGAGGTTCCGGAACTTCACACTGCGGTGCGCCCTATCGGCCGAAAAGACGTAGCCGCATTAGCTGAAATAAGTGCCCGCAATGCGCAGACCAGTGTAGACCAGTTTAACACCGAATACCTGCTGAACGACAACTGGAACTATACCGACCAGGAAGATAATGAGAGCTACCGCCCTGTACTAAAACACTTTTACCGGAACAAAACAGACCTTTACCATTTCGAAAACGAAGACTTTACGCTGCGGGTTAACCCAGTGCTGCATGTAGAGTTTGGAAATGATAACCAGTCGGACGGTATTCGTTATATTAATACCAGGGGCATTCAAGTAGAAGGTTCTATCGACCAACGGTTAAGCTTTTATACTTTTATTGGCGAAAACCAGGCGCGCTTCCCGGAGTATGTAGTTGATCGTATTGAGCGCGACAATGTAGTTCCGCACGAAGGCTGGTGGAAGCCTTTTAAAACAACCGGATACGATTTTCTGACTGCCCGTGGCTACCTGAACTATAGTTTAACCAAACATGTGGAGATACAACTTGGTCATGACCGGCATTTTATAGGTGATGGCTACCGTTCGTTATTTTACTCAGACTATGCACCACCGGCTTTTTTCCTGAAACTAAATACCCGCGTCTGGAAACTCCATTACATGAACCTTTTCCAGGAGCTTACCCCACAGTATAAACGCAGCCAGGTTGATGAACTGTTCGACAAAAAATACATGGCTTTGCACCGGTTAGGAATAAACCTCACTCCTAACTTTAACCTAGGAATTTTTGAGTCTGTTGTCTTTGCCAGAGACCATGGCAAGTTCGAGCTTCAATATTTAAACCCGATCATCCTTTACCGTACTGTTGAGCAAATGATTGGCAGTGAGGATAACGCAACAGTTGGTATTGATTTTAAGTGGAACATCCTGAACAGAGCCCAGCTTTACGGCCAGGTATATTTAGATGAGCTTAGAATAAATGAAGTAAGATCGGGCAATGGCTGGTGGGGTAACAGGCAAGCCGGCCAGATAGGTGCAAAGTATATCAACGCTTTCGGCTTACCAAACATGGACCTGCAGGGAGAAGTAAATGTTATCAGGCCATATACTTACCAGCACCAGGATCAGTACAGGAACTACCAGCATTATAACCAGCCATTGGCGCACCCAGCCGGAGCAAACCTGTATGAATTTATAGGCATAGTTCGCTATCAACCAATACCTCGATTAAATGTCACGGCTAAGGCTATCTATACTAAGTTTGGTCAGGATGAAGTAACCGCTACAGATACTATAAACTGGGGTAACAACATTAACTACCCATACACGAAACGTGCTTTAGGTTACGGCAACAAAATAGCGCAAGGAAACACAACAAACCAATTGCATTTGGATCTGACTGCCAGTTTCCAGCTGCGCCACAATGTATTTGTTGACCTGAAGCAGATACTTCGCAGAACGGATGCAGAGTTAAACACGATGGACTTGAATACATCTTTCACCTCGGTAGCATTCCGCTGGAACATTCCGCAGCGACTGCACGAGTTTTAGGACCAACTATAGTTAGCAAAAACGGCTATACTTGTTTGATCAGGTATAGCCGTTTTTGTTTTAGGCCGGAAGATCTTTTTGTAAAACTTTGCGCTCCTGATCTGTCCATTTTTCTTTAAGAGAGATAATATTAGCGGCATCTGCAAACACCGGTGGCTTCGCTCCTTTAGACCCCAGGGTGATCCGGATAAAATGGTGGTTGAAAACACCTAAGGCTACATGTACCGGTTTTATATCGCCATGCTCCAGATTACGCTTTTTGCTGCGCATGTATAAGTCCCAGTCGGCGGCCTGTATGCGCTCGTCCCACAACCCTACTTTATCTATAGCGCTTCGCTTCATAATTACAGAGTTACCCAAAAAGCCTTCAATTACATCGGTGCCAAATTTCTGGTAGCGTTGCTGGTTAAATTTCTCCCAATTGCCATACATCAGTTTTACCATCAGCCTGAACGTGAAATCATTTTTGGCAACGTAGCCAACAACGTTCTTAATGGCTTTCCAGTGGCGGTGTAGTTTTTTAGTGGCAGCAGGTGTTTCAGCTCGCTCTATGCCAGCGGGTGTGGCAATCTCAAGCCCGTGTGCATCCATCGCTTCCAAGATTTTCTTATCCCAATGTGGGGCAACAATAATGTCGTTATTCAGGAAGGCAAACACATCATACTTCGCAGCTCGGATACCCTGGTTCTGGCAATACGGGTAAGAATAATTCTGGCTGTTTTCGATTACAGTAGCACCTATACTTTTAAAATATTCGCGGCTACCGTCGGTAGAATTATTGTCAACTATAATCAGCTCGTAGGTATGGTAAGTATACTTTTGCAGGTGCTCCACGAAGATTTTATTGATGGCTAACTGGTTATGCACCGCCACTATGATACTGATCATAAATGCTTGGTTATAGTTGATCTGAAGCACAAAAGTAGTAAAACCGCCTGATATACACGGGCTGCAACAATAAACGGTGGGCTAAACGCTAATTAATTAGTAACTTGCGGCCGTTTTTTACTATTCCCCAATGAAGATCTTTTTCAGGTTACTTGCATTCGCAAAACCATATAGCCGCTACGTACCGTCGTATGCGGTGCTGGCGCTGCTTGCAGTTGTTTTCGGACTTTTAAACTTCACACTGCTTATCCCGCTGCTTAATGTGCTGTTTTACCCGTCTGCAGAAAAGCAGCCAATAGAGCCGGAATTTGCTTTAAATATTAACTACGCAAAGCAGCTTTTTAATTACTATTTCTATACCGTACGGGCAGAGTATGGGCCAAAGGGTGCCTTACAGTTTGTCTGCGGGGTTATCATCGTTTCTGTCTTCTTATCAAACCTGTTTAAATACCTGTCGCAGCGTGTAATGACAGATATGCGGACGGCTGTAGTGCGTAACATTCGCCACTCGCTGTTCGAAAAAATGACGCAGCTGGATATCAGTTTCTTTAACAAGCGCCGCAAAGGCGACCTGCTTTCCAGCCTTTCCAGCGACGTGATCGAGATAGAATCGTCTATAGTTAGTTCGGTTCAGGTAGTGTTCCGGGAACCGCTGATGCTGGTAGGTTATATTGTGCTGCTATTTATGATGTCGGTAGAGCTGACATTATTTACCCTGCTGGTGCTGCCTGTTTCCGGTTTTATTATTGCGACTATCTCTAAAAAACTGCGACGAGATGCTAAGCGTGGACAGGCGTTGCTGGGCAATATTCTGAGTGCGATGGAAGAAACCATTTCCGGTAACCGCATCGTGAAAGGTTTTAACGCCGAAGCCTATGTGCAGGATAAATTTGACAAAGAGAACAACATGTACCGCAGGGTTCTCAAGTCAGTTTTCAACAAGAAAGAACTTGCCTCGCCGGTTTCAGAGTTTTTGGGTGTGACAGTAGTAGCTGGTATACTTTTGTATGGTGGCCAGTTGGTACTCGAAAACCGCTCGGACCTCGATGCAACGGAGTTCATAACCTATATCATACTTTATTCCCAGATACTGGTACCTGCTAAAAATATTTCCAATGCCTTTACAAGTATACAACGTGGTATAGCATCCGGCGAGCGCGTGCTGGGCATCATTGATCATCCGATAGAGATAAAAGAAAAGCCGAATGCTGTACCTGTACCAGAATTTAACGAAAGTGTAGAGTACCGGAATGTAGAATTTACCTATGGCGATGACAAGGTGTTGGACGGCGTATCGTTCTCGCTGGACAAGGGAAAAATAATTGCGCTGGTTGGTCCGTCGGGTTCTGGTAAATCAACTATAGTTGACCTGCTGCCGCGCTTTTATGATGTGGTAGGTGGCCAGATATTGATCGATGGAAAAGATATACGGGATGTAAAGCTGAAAGACCTGCGCAGCCACATGGGCATTGTAACCCAGGAGTCTATACTTTTCAACGATACTATCTTCAATAACATTGCTTTTAACAAAACTGACGCTACCGAAGAAGAAGTAATTGCAGCAGCCAAAGTTGCCAATGCGCACGAGTTTATCATGGAAACACCGGACGGTTACCAGACCATGATTGGCGATCGTGGCAGCAGGTTATCAGGCGGGCAGCGCCAGCGATTGAACATTGCCAGAGCTATACTTAAAAACCCGGCTATTCTTATACTGGATGAAGCCACTTCGGCACTCGACACTGAGTCTGAGAAACTTGTACAGGAAGCATTAACCAACCTGATGCGTAACAGAACATCTATCGTTATAGCGCACCGGTTAAGTACCATTCAGCATGCCGACGAGATACTGGTGCTACAAAAAGGAAAAGTGGTGGAACGTGGCACACACGATGAACTGCTACTAACCAGCGGGTTATATGCCAAATTAACGCAGATGCAATTGGTGCAATAACGGAATAATAGCATTATACAGCATACAATATTGCGTTTTTAAAGGAATTAACAGTAGGGTGCTTTAAAATAACAATATCTTTTTATAGATTTAAAAAGACTTGATCAAACACCTAAATCACCCTACAGCATGAGAATACTTAATACTCTATTTAACATAGTTGCTGTGGCTTATGCCCTCACCTTAGTCCTGTTGCTGACAGCTATAGTTGCCGAGAGTGCAATATTTACAAGCGTAAGAACTGAAGCCCAGGTTTTGGTACTATACAAGGCTCTTGCCGGTGCTGGTGCTGGTATGCTTCTGGTTAAAGTAGTGCTTAGCAGTTTATATAGCGGCAACCTGCGCTACGAGAATCATATTGCGCAGCTAAAGGTAAACGACCTGAAGGTAGAACTATACGAACGTCGCCAGGAATTCAGAAGCAACAACTTCAGAACACCTATAACCGAAGAGCGCCTGGAGGTAGCTGCGGTTTAATAACATAACATGACAACAACTATACTGGAAGAACTGGAGCAGGCCCAACAAACGCTTGCAAACTTTATCTCCGACAAAAATAATATAGCAGCTATAGAACAGGCTGCTAAACTGATGGCCGATGCTATAAACGCAGGTGGCAAAATTATTTCGTGTGGCAACGGCGGGTCTATGTGCGATGCCATGCATTTTGCCGAAGAACTTACCGGCCGTTACCGCGACAACCGCAAAGCTTTACCTGCTATTTCTATTTCGGATGTAAGCCATATGAGCTGCGTAGGCAACGACTATGGTTACGACTTTGTGTTCTCGCGCTATGTAGAGGCACTGGGCAATGCTAATGATGTATTGCTGGGAATTAGCACCAGCGGTAACTCAGCCAATGTTATTAAAGCCGCTGAAGCAGCGAAAGCCAAAGGCATGAAAGTAGTTGGTCTTACAGGTAAAGACGGTGGCAAACTGGCTCCGCTTTGTGATGTTGAGATTCGTGTGCCCCACATGGGCTATGCCGACCGCGTACAGGAGATCCACATTAAGGTAATCCACATACTTATATTGCTCCTTGAAAAACAGCTGACTTAAAACGATAAGGTACACTAGAAAACAATGGAAGGTATGGCCCAAAGCTGTACCTTTTTTAATTTGCTCCGGATTTCATTTTTATAGTTGTTATCCGGAATTAATTATATACTATAGCTGTTTCGGCTACAATCTTATTTCAAAGTTTATACTTCTTTATAAAAGCAGGTATGCTCATTAAAACATTTGGCAGTGCAGTGCAGGGCGTAAATGCCTATACTATAACCGTAGAGGTAAGCGTAAGTGCCGGTACAAAATATTTCCTGGTTGGTTTACCTGATAACGCCGTGAAAGAAGGCGAACAGCGCATAGAGGCCGCACTAAAGCATTACCACTATAAAATGCCCCGCCAGAAAGTAGTTATCAACATGGCACCTGCCGATATCCGCAAAGAAGGCTCATCCTATGACTTAACTATAGCCATGGGTATTTTGGCAGCTTCAGGCCAGATAGCTTCGGATAAGGTTGCTCAGTACATGATCATGGGCGAGCTGTCGTTAGATGGTGAGTTGCGGCCAATTAAAGGAGTACTACCCATTGCAATACAAGCCCGAAAAGAAGGCTTTAAGGGAATTATGTTGCCAGCACAAAATGCTAACGAAGCTGCTATAGTTAACAACCTCGATGTAATACCTGTCAGAACAATTCAGGAAGCTATAGATTTTCTGGATAACAGGCTGGAGATTGAGCCGATGGTGGTAAACACCCGCGAAATGTTCCAGAACCAGGTAGACCAGTATGCCGCTGACTTTGCTGATGTGCAAGGCCAGGAAAATATAAAACGTGCGCTGGAAATTGCTGCAGCTGGTGGCCATAACTTAATAATGATCGGACCTCCGGGTGCTGGTAAAACGATGCTGGCAAAAAGGCTGCCTTCTATCCTACCGCCACTATCCATGCACGAAGCCCTGGAAACAACCAAAATACATTCGGTAGCAGGTAAGTTAGGTGAAGCTTCTTCTCTTTTAACTACACGCCCTTATCGTTCTCCGCACCATACTATCTCTGATGTAGCGCTTGTTGGCGGTGGCGGTGTACCACAGCCTGGCGAAATATCTTTGTCGCACAACGGTGTTTTGTTTCTGGATGAGTTGCCGGAGTTTAAACGCACCGTGTTAGAAGTAATGCGACAGCCTTTGGAAGAACGCAGAGTAACTATATCCAGGGCAAAAACATCTATCGAATTCCCTGCTAACTTTATGCTGGTAGCCAGTATGAATCCGTGCCCGTGTGGCTTCTATAACCACCCCGAGAAAGAATGTGTGTGCGGCCCCGGCGTAGTGCAGCGGTATTTAAATAAAGTAAGTGGCCCATTGTTAGACCGCATCGACCTGCATGTAGAAGTTACGCCGGTTACCTTTGATGAGATGACAGCCACCCGCAAATCGGAAGACAGCACGACGGTGCGTGAGCGTGTGGTTAAAGCCAGAGATGTACAGCAGGACCGTTTCAAAGATTTTCCGCAGATCCATTCTAATGCCATGATGCCCTCGCAGATGGTAAAAGACATTTGCCAGATAAACGAAGCCGGTAGAACCTTACTGAAAACTGCTATGGAACGACTAGGTCTTTCTGCCCGGGCTTACGACCGCATTCTGAAAGTAAGCCGAACTATAGCTGACCTTGCCGACTCACCGGAAATAAAAATTGAGCACTTGGCAGAAGCTATTCAGTACCGTAGTTTAGACCGCGAGGGCTGGGCAGCTTAGGCATTTTTGGCCTAACTATAAACGGCTAATTACAAACATTTTATGCAACGCGACATCTACAAAAGGTGTCGCGTTGTTTTGTTTAAGTGCTACAGGTACACATCTGCCCACACAGTTACCCTCCTGCCTCAATTCACAATAGTTTTCCTATACTTTTATCAAAACCCTGCGTAATAGGCATACATCGGGCTGCTTGAGCGGCTTGTATGATAAAACTAAACTGATTTAGAAAAATGAAAAAGTACTTGATATTATTTGTTTTCGCACTGGTAACTACCGTTTCGGCGCAGGCACAGGTGGGAATAGGATTGAAAGTTGGTGCTAACTACTCAAATATAACTGGCGATGATGCCCCCGATGTATACGAAAGAATTATTGGCGGACATGCCGGCTTAACAGCAAACTTCCCGATTTCATCTGATAATTTCTTCTCGGTACAGCCTGAATTACTTTTCTCGATGAAAGGTGCTAAGAATGATGCTACTGATGCTGACCTGAGACTTTATTATATAGACGTTCCGGTACTGGCCCGCTTTAACGCAGCTCCTTTGTTTTTTGAGTTCGGTCCACAGTTATCTATAAATGTTGGTGATAATGTAGACTTTGATGGCGGTTCCGGACCAGACTATAGAAGAACCGGACTTGGCTATGCAGCCGGTTTAGGAATTGCAACTCCATTGGGTGTAAGCTTAGGTCTGCGTTACAATGGAGATATCTCTAAACTAAATGATGAAGGTGATGCGAAAGTGTATAACGATGTATTTATGTTATCACTGGGTTACACGTTCACAACAAGATAATTTGCCTTAGTACAACTTAAAACTATGGAAAAAGCCTGGCTTCGGTCAGGCTTTTACTATTTATAGCCCCTCCCCAAACATACATCTCAAAAAAACTAACTATATAAAACCGACCTATATAGCGCTAAACTATATTTTGGCATTGTTGTTGTAATTGGGTCATCTGATTGCAATCAGTGCAATTGGTAAGTGAACAAATTTTTTATAGTTAACACTCAGCCAGTTGTACACCAAACGTGTTAAATAGTAAAAAACCTAAATCTAAAAATATCATAATCGCCGTATAAGGCTCGTTAGTGATAACAGAAACTAAAATTTAAGAATATGAAAAAGCTATTTATTATAGGTGCTATGCTGTTAGCAGGCGCTACAGCAACTCAGGCACAATCAGGTTTTGGCATCAGAGGTGGTGCAAATATGTCCAATTTATCAGGCGACCTGGATAACGAAGATAACTTCGAAAACAAGTGGGGCTTCCATGGTGGTATCACCTACAACATTGGCATCGTAGATAACTTCTTCTCTATCCAGCCAGAGTTACTTTACTCTCAGAAAGGTTTTAAAAATGCTGACGTAACATTAACTGATCCGATCACGAACAATTCCTACCGCAGAGTTGGTAAAGTAAACTATAACTACCTGGATCTGCCGGTAATGGCAAAGATCAAAGCTGGTCCGTTATACTTTGAGGCTGGCCCGCAGGCTTCTTACCTGGTAGGCGTTAATAATGAGACCAAGACTTACATTAATAATGTAGAAGAGACTTCTTCGCGCGACGAGAAAGACAAAGATGGTCTGAAAGAGTTTGAGTTCGGTTATGGCGCTGGTGTAGGTTTTGCATTTGGCAACAGCTTAAGCTTGGGCGTTCGTTATAATGGCAGTTTAACTGACTTTGTAGACGAAGACGTAAACTTTAATGGTGATGTAACCAATGCACGTCACTCTACTATAATGTTTACATTAGGCTTAACTATACCATCAGCCAGATAATTTAAGAACTATAGTTACTAAACTATAAGTCAGCTAAATCAAAAATGCCCGGTGCTAAAGTAGTACCGGGCATTTTTGATAGTTGGCAATCTATAGTTACCTGCTCATTTCAGCATAGTATTTATAGAACAACGGTATCGTTTCGATGCCTTTCATATAGTTGAACACACCAAAATTCTCGTTCGGCGAGTGTATCGCATCGCTGTCAAGGCCAAAGCCCATCAGTACCGAGTCAAGGCCCAGTTCAGATTTGAACATGGCAACTATAGGAATAGAACCACCACTGCGAACAGGCACTGGTTTTACACCAAATGTTTCTTCGTAAGCTCTTGATGCTGCCTTATAGGCGACTGAATCGGTTGGTGTAACAACAGGCTCACCACCGTGGTGCGGCTTAACCAAAACCTTAACGCTGGCCGGGGCAATGCTTTCAAAATGCTTTGTAAACTTCTCGGTAATTTCTTCAGATGTCTGGTCAGGTACTAAACGCATCGAGATCTTGGCAAAAGCTTTAGATGGGATCACTGTTTTAGCACCTTCCCCAATGTAGCCTCCCCAGATACCGTTCACATCCAGTGTCGGGCGGATAGAGTTTCGTTCCATAGTGGTATAGCCTTCTTCGCCGTGTATGTCGCTCAGGTCAAGTGCTTTTTTATACTTATCCAGGCTAAAAGGTGCGCGGGCCATTTCAGCACGCTCTTCAGCACTCAGTTCAACTACGTTATCGTAAAAGCCTGGTATTGTTATGTGGTTATTCTCATCGTGCATCGACGCGATCATCTGGCAAAGGATGTTGATCGGGTTAGCCACAGCCCCACCGTATAAACCGGAGTGCAGATCGCGGTTTGGTCCGGTAACTTCCACTTCCAGGTAACTCATGCCACGCAGTCCGGTAGTGATAGATGGTGTATCGTTGCCCAGCATGCCTGTATCTGATATCAGTATAACATCCGCTGCCAGTTTTGCTTTGTTATTCTTTACAAACGTAGCCAGGTTAGCAGAGCCTACTTCTTCCTCGCCTTCAATCATAAACTTCACGTTGCAAGGCAGGGCGTTGTTGCGCATCATCACTTCAAACGCCTTTACGTGCATGTACATCTGGCCTTTGTCGTCGCAAGCACCACGGGCGTAAATTTTACCATCTTTAATTACCGGCTCAAAAGGGGGCGAGTTCCATAGTTCGTACGGGTCGGCAGGCTGCACATCGTAGTGGCCGTAAACCAAAACAGTTGGTAAACTTGGGTCGATGATCTTTTCGCCGTAAACGATAGGGTAACCGGCAGTTTCGCATAGTTCAACTTTATCGGCACCGGCTTCGCTCAGGCGGTCTTTTACAAATTCGGCAGTGCGCAATACATCCTGCTTAAATTTCGGATCGGCGCTAACCGACGGAATACGGAGCATGTCGAGCAGCTCGTTCAGGAAACGGTCTTTGTTCTCGGAGATATAGTTATTCATCAGCTTTACTTTTGTTTGTCTTAAAGTTAATAAAAAATGCCACCCTTACAGTAAAGAGTGGCATTTTAAGATCATCAGCTATAGTTGTTTTACTTTTTGCGGCCAATGGTAATGTTGGCTTTGCTTTCTTCGCCGGCAATTAGGCGATTAATGTTCTTGCGGTGCGTAATAACAACAATGGCAAAAAGTATAAATCCGAAAATGATCAGGATCGGGTTATCCGGGTGAAAATGCGGGTGCAGCAGCAAAAGCATCGGGAAAGCCAGCGCCGCTATCATAGACCCTAACGACACGTATTTTGAAAGCAACAGCACTACCACAAAGATCACAATGCAAACCAGCGCTGCTTCAGGTTGAATGGCCAGCATCATACCCAACAGCGTTGCGACGCCTTTGCCTCCTTTAAACCGCTCGTAAACCGGGAAAATATGACCTACCACAGCCAGCATACCCATCAATAACTGAAAGATGATCAGGTTATCAGCAGGAATAGCATCGAACAAAAGCAGTACGTTGGCAAGCGAGGTAGCAGCCCAGCCTTTAAAAATATCGATCAGCATAACGATAGTTCCCGGCTTTTTGCCCAACACCCTGAAGGTATTGGTTGCACCGGAGTTACCACTGCCATGCTTGCGGATATCGATACCATAGTACCATTTACCCAGCCAAACAGCCGTACATATAGAGCCAATAAGATAAGCAGCTACAAAAAGTATAGCTATAAGAAGTATGTTCATCAATCTTGAATTCTTGTTTTACGTTAGCCTGGTGCTTCCACTTTGCCCTGTTTAGCAGACGTGGAGGGCTTTAGAAGCTCAAATATAGATAATTCTTAATTTAAATCTAAAGCCCGGCACCTGATAAATGGTATACGCTATATTTATAGTTACTGGTTATCTGACCCTGGCTCTGGTCCCTCCTCAGATTCGCCGCCCTTCTTCTTTTTCCGTCTTTTCTCCTTTTTCGGCTCCTCATCAATCACTTCCATATCGTCTGTAGAATCGATCTCAGGTTGTTGTGTTGCTACCTTAAAACCAGATTTTCCATCCAGGTAATTTTTGCTCATGTGCTCCAGGAAGATATTTTTATCCATGGTCTCACCCGGGTAAAAGCCATAATTGGTAGTTGTACCACGGCCACGCTTCGATTTTGACCTTACTGCTTTATTAAACTTATCGTTCGAAGCCACAAGGGTTAAACCATTCTCAAAGTAGCTGAAATAATACCAGGTGTACTGATCTGCCTGCAGGTATAAATTCATAGTAGGCTCGCCGTTCAGGTCCTGCTTAATTTCCATGTAGCCATCTACCATCGCATTTATATCTTCCTTCAGAATGCTTGCAACACCTATTTTACCCGTGCTATACCATGCCTTCTGCTCGTTAGACCATTTAAGATCCACTTTATTCAATATCAGGCTTCGGATAAGCGATTTATCAACTTTAGGCAATGGAATGTGGCCTGCACCTGACTCGCTGATATACTTGCGCACTCCACGGTCACCGATAAATTCGCCCAGTTTATAGTATGTCGCATCGCTGCCATCCAGCGCTTCCGGTGCGCTTTGGGTGTTTTCTTCCAGGTGCTCTGCCATAGCCAGAAGTGCCTGCTCCGGCATCTCCATGTCAAAAGCCATAAAAGCATCTATGTTATAGCGGCTGCTGTCTACGTTAGCCGATCCATTGCCTGAAGACTCTACTTTAAAGTTACGGTTAGATTTAAGCAGGTTCATTTTACCTTCGAAGTGCAGCCTGTTAGTAGCCTCGCTGTAGCGCAGCACATTGCCCTGATAAGAACTGGCATATGCACGGTCTTCGCGTCCTATCTTAAATTCGGTATTGGCTTTGTTGTAAGAGATAGCACCATCTGCCAGGAACAGATCCAGGTCATCTTCGTTCTGTTTCTGCGACACAAAGGTGTTGTATAATGTGGCAGTAGACGCTGAAACGTGAATACCTGTTCGTAATGGCGTTCCATCGGCAGCTTTTGCTTTCTGGATCGGGATACGGACATTGGTCGGGTTCAGGGTATCTTTCTGGTATGCAAACCAGTCCGATGCAGCTTCGTTTCCGGTAAAGTTCAGTTTCAGTTCGCCATCAAAATCCAGGTAAGGTTTGGTTGCATGCATCAGCACTTTACCCCGGAACATGATCCTCGGGAAAATGTAAAACTTATCCTTCTCCTCTACAGTGGCCGTGGCAAACGAATAAATTGGCTTGCGTTTGCCCTGCGGATTATCGAAAGTGAAGTTAGTGAAATGTAGTTTAAACGAATCTTCGGCAGCGTTCAGGTAATCGAGGTAAGCTGTACCGTTCAGTAACTTCCGTGCTTTTACATCCAGGTTACCTTTGTATAGTTTATGGTACTGCTGTGCCGAGTCGGCGAGAATACGTGAGTTACGCAGCGTACGTATAGTTGCGTCTGCTGATACGGTTACTCTGCCACTGTCCGGGATCACATACATATCGGCAACGGCAATGTAAGGCACACCACCAGCCAGTATTGTATTTTTCTTCAGGTCGTACACGCCGCTACCCGCCATAAAGTTAAGCGAGTCTTGTTCCGGGTGCATCGAGTAGAAGTAGTTTTTACCGTTCTTATCCGACTGCAGGGTAATGCGTTCGGTGGCAAAATCCCAGCGGGCACTGCGCATAGATGTTTTGTACTGCGCTCTCGGGAACTCAATACTTGCAGCACCTACTTTTTCAATACCGAAATCCACGGCACCTTTGGTCATGTCGTAGTTAAACTGCACACCCTGTGCTTTTATAGCCGGCCTTACCTGCACATCCGATTTCGCGATCATCTGTGAGTTATTACCAGAGAAGCTTCGCTGTATGAACAGGAACTCCGGAGATGTAACGTTTGCCACAGGGTTATCGAGCTCTCCGTTACCATACATACCACCCGGCGATAACTTGGCCACACCTTTAAACTTATACTTCTCTTTATAGATCAGCATAGGTTCTTTGTTGGTCGTCAGGTACATCGAGTCGGCCTTAGGCAGCCAGTTCATCTGGAAGTTGCTGAGCGTTGCCACCGGAAACTCCGTGCCGTTCAGTTTTTCTTCTTTTATAGTTGCTGTGGCTCCTTTCTGTGTTTTGACTGCATCGTGGTAGTACGTGTATTCCGGAGCTTCTAAGGTTGCCGTAAGATAAGTAAGTGTTCCTTTGCTTTGGATTCCCTGCGAGCTCATCATTACAGTGTCGTAGGCAATGCCTTTACCGCCATAAGCAGGCAAGCCTTTTGCCGGCGGCTGATGATAGAAGCCCAGCGTCTGGTCGGGCATCATGATCAGCTTTGTTTTTATGGCCGGAAAAATACCTCCCGAGTGGAAAGTACCTTCAAAGCCAATGTTATTTTTACCCGAGCTCAGACTGTCGAGTTTAAATGGCGGCATGTCAAAGTAAACCGTGCTGTCGTAAGCGCCACCTAATACATCGGGCCTGTTAAAAGTAACCTGCGCACCAACCGGGGCATCAAATTTCGGGTAGTCCGGGTAATATTCTTTTCCTGATTTATTGTTAGGCTTGTTGATGTATAGTTTACCGGTAAGCTTACCAGAACGGCTTGTCAGCACCTGGTTTGTAACTTCGCCTCTTGTTGCTTTCCGGTTGCTTGTAATCAGGGCTATAGTATCCAGTTGCTGCATATCGATCATGAACTCATCGTAATCGAACTTGAATTTAGAACCTTTAAAGGCGAGGCTGCTGGCAAATATCTTACCTCCAAACTCAATATTACGGTTATCCAGGATGCGAACTATACTGCTGTCCGGCACGATGTAAACACTGGCCGTATCGTTGTTGAAAGCAATTTTACTTACCCCACGTACTTCCAGCTGGTTGTTATCCATGTTAAGGGTAGCATTTCGTCCGGATGGAACTACAGAGCGGATCACGATGTGGTCATAGTCGCGCACTTTTTTAGAAGCCCCCACATACAGCCAGGCTTTCTTTTTTAGCGCGATATAACCGGTCGCGTTGTCATACTCCAGGTAACCTTCACGTGATAAATTGTGGGCTGCCTGCTTAATGGCCTGCTCGTTTACCTTGTTAAATTTGGCTACATCAGACGCATAGAACTCATTCTTTTTGGTTTTAGCGCTATAAGATACCAGCGCCAGCAGCGGATGGAACGTTGCAATACCCACCATTTGCTGAAACCTGTTATTAGAATAATATTCCGTAGACTCCAGCTGAACAGGGATTATAGTTTTGGTATTGAGAACCGAGAAGTTGATGTATGGTGTATTCAGATCCCAGGCAACACGTTCGGCCACAATCTCCATTTCATGGTAGGTATCATAAAATGGTGTGCGGCTAAAAGGTCCTTTGTCTTTGGTAAGCACCAGGCGGTTTAGCGGTTTAGAATAGCGCAATTGCACAGCAAGGTGCGAGATAGAATCTTTTTCCTGGTAGATGGATACGGCTGCTCGCGAAGCAACTATAACTGAGTCGTTGAGGGTATAGTTAAGGGCCTGCGAACTGAATTTGCGTTTACCGCCATCCACCACCGATATTTCGGATAAGCTTTCATCCAGAGCACGGCTTCCTATAAGGTCGCCGGCCAGCGAGAAGCCACCTATATATCGTATTCTTTCGCCCAGGCTTTTGACTTTCGCATCGTTTGTAAAAGACGCGAACCTTGGGAAAAGCTTTTCGCCCTGCGCGCCGCGCTTTGTACTTCTGAATTCAAAAGCACCTTCTACCGGCTCAGATAAAACGGCATCGTAAGTAAGCGTAACATCCGGGGCTTTAAAACCAGCAAAGGTTATATCAAAATTGTACTTCCTGAAAATAGCCGACGCTTTGCTGCCACCTGCTTCCCAGTCGTAAGAGCCGCCTTCGCCTACAAAAACGCCTTTTGACAGCATTAACTGTCCGCTTGTTTTGTGTATAGCTGTAGAATCGTAGTTGGTTGCGAAAACAATGTCAACATTTTCAAGCTTCAGCGTTGGTCCGGATATAGCAGGCTGCGCCGGGATATACATTTGCTTCAGGCTCTCTTTGCGGCGTTGTGCTGCTTTTTTAGCTTCTTCTTTCTTTTGCTCTGCAGATTTTGGCTTTACAACAGGAGCTCCCCAACCATCATCTATAGATTCTTCTTCAGAACTTACTTCATCATCCCACGAAATATTATCCCACTCGCTTGAACCCTGTGCTTCTTTGTCATCAGCTTTTTTACTGGCACCTTCATATACAAAACTAAAATTACCGCCTGTGGCATATAATCTATAGTTCGGTTTCTGGAAGATGCGGTCTGTGGTCAGGTACAATTTACTTGTGTTCAGAAAGTTGCCTAAACCTGCTATGTCTTCGGTATCAACAGCTTTTGCGGTTACATCGAGCATGTTGTTCAGGCTGCTGCCGCTTAGGTTGTGCTTGTTTACGCCCGCCGCCAGCATGGTATAGAAATCAGAAAAATGCGGGTTAGAGCGCATCTTTTTACGATACATCTGCTGCGAGATATCTATTACCTGGTCTTTTTGCTTATCGGTCAACTTGCCACCATTCCAGATAGCATCCAGTTCGGCATTCAGTTGTTCGGCATTGGGCAGCTTGCCAGCAACCATCAGCGCTTTGGCCTCGGTGATAAACTCGTCAGGCTTTTTAGAGAACTTGCTCTGAGCCTGCGCTGCAAACGTTGTTAATAAAAATAATAAGGGTAAAAGTCTGTACCTCATAGCAGTACTGTTAATGTGTTAGCTGTTTTTAAATATCGCGGAAACCCAGTTGTTCTTTACCCGATGAGACAAATAGGTTAGTCCCAGTTCAGTTGCCCGCTCCTGCAGCATTGGCAGGTCTTCGGTATAAAATCCGCTTAGCAGTAAATATCCCTGTGGTTTTAGCACGGCAACGTAAGCAGGCATATCTTCTAAAAGCACGTTTCGGTTTATATTGGCAAGAATGATATCATAAGGTTCATCACCTTCAATCGTTTCAGCACCGCCCAGGCGTACATCTATAGTTGCGTAACCATTCAGTCCGGCATTTTCGCGGGTATTTTCAACGGTCCAGTCTTCAATCTCGACAGCTACAATTTCTGAGGCGCCCAGCTCTCCGGCCATAATAGCCAGTATGCCAGTGCCACAACCCATATCCAAAACGCGTTTGCCCTTGTGGTCCAGTGTCAGTTGGTTTTCGATCATCAGCGTGGTGGTTTCGTGGTGCCCTGTGCCAAACGACATTTTCGGGTTGATCACGATATCGTATTCCGCGTTGGCAGGTTTCTCGTGGAACGATGCCCGAACAGACACTTTATCGCCGATAAAAAGCGGCTCGAAGTTGCGCTCCCATTCTTCGTTCCAGTTCTGGCGCTCTATTTTTTGGGTAGTATATTCTACCTGCACCATTCCGGCATAGCGGTTTACTACTTCCTCCAGCGCTTCCTGGCTAAACTTGTCTTCGTCAATGTAGGCGCTAAAGCCTTCTTCATTTTCTTCAAAGGCATTAAAGCCCAGCTCTCCCAGCTCAGCAGTAAAAATGTCTGCGAAATCAGCGCTTACTTCTAAAGTTACTTCTATAAAATCCATGGTATGTGTTATTCGCGGCAAGCGGCAAATGAGCGCACAGTTGTAAAATGCACGGTTATATCTGCCAGGTTTCGGTTATCGGTTACATATAAAATGTGGTCTGCAAACGCCTTGCTAGGTGTAATATACCAAACAGCCGTAGCATCCGCAAAGAGTTTGTTGTTCTCGCGGTACACTACCATGTCGACAAATGCTTCGTCTTCACCCAGAAAAACAGTATGAGAGGCGTCGTTCCTGTACTTTGGATCGCGCTCCAGGTAAACAGAGCCATAAATTCTACAATAATCGTTGCCAACTATAGCAGCATCCGGAGCGGGAGCTTCGGGGGTAAGAAAAGGCAAAAGTGCCAGCCAGAAAGTGAAAAGAATAGGCATAACTCACATTTTACTCAAAGATAACGATTTGCGGCAACAAAAAAGGCTGCCAACATAATGTATTAGCAGCCTTTCTGGTTCCTTATATTTTAATATTAGAACGATTTAATAATATCGGCAAAATCTCTTGATTTCAGTGATGCACCACCGATCAATCCGCCGTCTACATCCGGCTGGGAGAATAGTTCTTTGGCGTTGCCCGGGTTGCAGCTACCGCCATACAGGATAGAGCAGTTAAAAGCAGCTTCGGCATCAAACATTTTAGAAAGATGCTCACGGATATACGCGTGCATTTCCTGCGCCTGCTGGCTGCTGGCTGTGCGGCCCGTACCAATGGCCCAGATCGGCTCATACGCTACTACCACCTGGTCAAATTCTTCGTTGCTCAGGTACGACAGGCTGTCAAGCAGTTGCTTGCCTACATACTCAAAATGATTCTCGGCATCGCGCTCCTCCAGTGGTTCGCCACAGCAAAAGATTGGTTTTAAACCCTGAGCTATAGTTGCCTTTAGTTTTTTGTAGAGTGTCTGGGCATCTTCGTGGTGGTACATGCGGCGCTCGCTGTGGCCGATGATCACATACTCCGTACCAACCGACTTCAGCATACTTGCCGAAACCTCGCCGGTATAAGCACCGCTTTCGTGCTCGCTCACATTCTGGGCAGCAAGGTACATCAGGTCATTGCCTTGGGTAAGTTTGCCCACGCTTTGCAGGAACGGGAAAGGAGGTGCCACAATTACAGTCACATCGCCGGTTACTTCGTCTTTCACCATGTTATCGATCTCCGACACAAGCGACAGCGCTTCTTCGTAGGTCTTATTCATTTTCCAGTTTCCGGCAACAATTCGTTTTCTCATGTTTTATAGTTTGATGATGAATTTATAGTTGATTAACAGCTTCCGCTGCTTTACGGCAAGTTAGTAATTTATGGTTTATGAGATGTATAATTTGTAACGCAAGCGTTAGCTGAGGAGTTTTATAGTTTCTGGATTTACCCCTTCCCAGCCTTCCCTAAGAACAGAGGAAGGGGTTGGCTATCGTTCTATAGTTTTTTAATTGTCATTCCGAGCGAATCCGAGGGATCATATCTGTCCTATAGTTACTCATTTGTCAATTCGACGTTAGGAGAAATCTGAGTTCTATAGTTTGAATTCTTTTGATTTTAACCAAGTCATAGTTGCAAATCACTTCTACTCCTGGGAGCTCTATAAACCTATAGTTTCAATTCGGCTTTGGTGCCCTCACGGCCGGGAGGCCCCGTCTTCGGGCATCGCGCTGTGCGAATCTCTTTTGCTCGTGCCTCGCAATGCCTGACGGCACCAGATATTCACAAGGCGCTCAACCCAAAGACTGAGATCTTTCGCGTAGCAACAGCTAAACTATAGTTCAAACCGGTAAGCTTCGAGATTTATCGTGGTTGTAGTTCCGTAGGGACAGGTCGCGACCTGTCCATTCACAGGCTGCAACTATAGAACTATAACCTCAACTATAGCAAAAGCCGAAATTCCCCTCTCGGGAGGGGCAGGGGTGGGTTAAACTATACCAGATCTCTCACGCTGTTTGAGATGAAAAAATGAAGAGGTATAGTATAAATACTCTCTCTCCTCTTCAAAAGGAGAGGGTTGGAGTGAGATAAAATACCAAAAAGCCGCAGCAACTTTGTAGTTACTGCGGCTTTTTATAATTATCGGTTATAGTTCAAAATTATAGTTTATCCTTCAGGAAACGTGCCGTGTGGTTGTCATCCAGCTTCGCCATCTCTTCCGGGGTTCCTTCAAATAACAGATACCCACCATTTGTACCACCTTCCGGACCGAGGTCTATGATCCAGTCTGCAGACTTAATGATGTCCATGTTATGCTCGATGATGACAACGGTATTGCCATTTTCTATCAGAGCATTTATGGATGTGAGCAGTTTGCTGATGTCGTGGAAGTGAAGACCGGTACTTGGCTCATCGAAAATAAAGAGGATATCTTCTTGGTGTGGCTGTGCGCCTTTGGTTAAGAAAGATGCCAGTTTTACACGCTGCGCCTCCCCACCGGATAACGTGTTACTCGACTGCCCTAACCGGATATAACCTAAGCCTACATCATTCAAAGGTCTCATTTTTTCGATGATCTTGGGCTGGTCAGCAAAGAAATCGATACTGTCGGCAATGGTCATGTCCAGCACTTCTGCTATACTTTTTTCTTTGTACTTGATGTCCAGTACAACTTGTTTAAAGCGATTTCCGTGGCAGCTTTCGCAGGTCAGGTAAATATCAGCCATAAACTGCATTTCTATCTTTACCTGACCTTCGCCCTGGCAAACTTCACAACGACCACCCTCTATATTAAACGAGAAATGCGACGGCTTAAAACCACGTGCTTTGGCTAGTGGCTGATCGGCATAGAGTGTACGGATCGCATCGTAAGCCTTCACATAGGTTACCGGGTTCGAGCGCGATGATTTACCGATCGGGTTCTGGTCTACGAACTCTACGTGTCTGATCTTATTATAGTCGCCGGCCAGTTTATCGAACTTACCGGTTGCCTCCGAAGTAGCGCCATGCAGCTTTTGCATAGCAGGAGCCAGAATTTTCTTGATAAGCGTAGATTTACCCGAGCCACTCACACCTGTTACCACGGTCATCACACCCAAAGGCACTTTTACGCTAAGGTTCTTCAGATTATTTTCGCGGGCACCGATCAACTCAATCGCGTTGCGCCACTTGCGGCGTTGCTTTGGCACAGGTACTTCCATGCGGCCGCTCAGGTATTTGGCCGTATAGGTGTCGCCTTTCTGAGCCAGCTCGTCAAAAGTACCCTGAAACATAAGGTTACCACCACCCGAGCCAGCTTCCGGCCCAATATCTATCAGCTGATCGGCGGCGCGCATCATTTCTTCTTCGTGCTCCACAACTATAACCGTATTTCCTAACTGCTGTAGTGTGCGCAACACGCCAATCAACTGTTCAGAGTCTTTCGGGTGCAAACCTATACTTGGCTCATCCAGAATGTACATTGAACCTACCAGAGCACTGCCCAATGATGTGGCCAGGTTAATTCGCTGACTTTCGCCCCCGGAAAGGGTATTGGATAAACGATTCAGGGTGAGATAGCCAAGGCCTACGCGTTGCAGGTAACCTAATCTGTTTGCAACTTCAATTACGAGCCTGTCTGCTACATTTCGTTCGTGCTCTGTAAGCTCGATATCCCTGAAAAACGGAAGCACCTGTGTGATCGGCATCAGTACAAGGTCAGTTATGCTTTTGCCATTTACTTTTACATAGCTGGCATCTTTGCGCAAACGCGAACCACGGCACTCAGGGCAGGTAGTGCGGCCACGGTAACGAGACAACATAACACGATACTGAATTTTATGCGTCTGTGCCTGTATGTGTTTAAAGAAATCGTTCAGGCCTTCGAAGTATTTGTTACCGTTCCAAAGTAATTCCTGTTCGGCTTCGGTTAGTTCGTTGTAAGGGCGATGTATCGGGAAATCGAAGCGGATGCCGTTTTTTACCAGCGGCTGCAACCACTCGTTCATTTTATCGGAACGCCACGGCGCAATAGCTCCTTCATAAACGGTCAGGCTTTTATCCGGAATTACCAGGTCTGGATCTATACCCAGCACTGAGCCAAAACCTTCGCAGGTCTGGCAGGCTCCGTAGGGGTTGTTAAAACTAAAAAAGTTAACCGATGGCTCCTCGAACACCATTCCATCCAGTTCAAACTTATCTGAGAACACGCGTTCTTCGCCATCGCCATACTTTACGCGACATTCGCCATGCCCTTCGAAAAAAGCAGTCTGCACCGAGTCAGCAATTCTAAACTGCAGGTCCTCATCAGATTGATAGATTACTGCACGGTCGATCAGGATGTAAACTTCTTTGCCGAGGTTGGGCTTTTTCTGTTCCAGCAGCTCTTCTATAAAGTAAACTTCTCCATTGGCATAAATTCGGGAATAACCTTTTTGTAACAGCAGATCGAGCTCTTTTGCCAGCGAACGATCTTTATGTTGCAGCAGCGGCGCCAAAATCATCACACGGGCTTCATCCTCTAAAGAGAAAACAAAGTTCACCACATCAGTTACTGTGTCTTTCTTCACCACCTCACCTGAGATTGGCGAAATCGTCTTGCCTATGCGCGCGTAAAGCAGTTTCAGGTAATCGTAGATCTCGGTGCTGGTACCTACCGTAGAGCGGTTATTCTTAATACTTACCTTCTGCTCGATAGCAATGGCCGGACTGATCCCTTTAATATAATCCACATCGGGCTTATCCATACGGCCCAAAAACTGGCGGGCGTAGGAGCTAAGACTTTCCACGTACATGCGCTGCCCTTCGGCATACAGGGTATCGAAAGCCAGGGAGGACTTACCCGAACCGGAAAGGCCCGTGACAACTATAAATTGATTGCGCGGCAGGGCCACACTCAGGTTTTTCAGGTTATGAACACGTGCGCCTTTAATAATAATATTCTGACGTGCGTCGAGTTCGTCGATGTTGTAGTCGGGAGTTATTGCCATAGTAGCGCCAGCTTTTACCAGCAACAGTAAATGCCGTTGCTGCAGCCATTTTCTTTCTTTTTATAATTGTGTAAAGTTACGAATACCCGCCTACTTTAAGAAGCAGTTTATCCGGTATGCATCATCCTATAGTTGGCGCGAACTGCAATTCCTGAAAATCGCTCATCGCAACGGGTTAAAGCATCTTTTTGTAACAGCAGCAAGCTTAAAAAGGTTTAGCTTTTGCCAAGATGTTTGCTGGGACAGTGCTATACAGTGTTCGCCAAATTTGTATTGATTTTCACAAAAAAGACCAGTTTAAATCTAACGTGAAAGTATAGTAATCGTACACCTGTATATAGCCGCTGCATATGTTTGGCTGCCGCAGGCTGTGCCTCAAGTTATTCTTCCGACACGGTTTGCCTGGCTTCCACAATGCCAGGTAATTTACACTCCTGGTTGTAAGCGCAACAACACACTTCCTCTACGCTGGCCTTAGTGCCACACCCTGCCTTAAGGCAAAACACTTCGTTACCCATTTACGCCGGGTATGCAGCTGATGCTATGTGAGACTGTACCTAAATACCCACGCTATGAAAAAGTTTACTTCTTTACTAATACTTATCAGCTTACTTATTTATGGTTTAATACCAAGCAAGCTATTAGCACAGGGCAATGGGAATTCCGAACCTATTCCATGTAACTATACAGATGGCTCCTGTATTTCTATAGGTTACGTCTCGATTGTATTTGTAGAAGGCAATCCTGACATGTACCTGATTTCTGTTGACTACCAGATAAATCAAGGTGGTGAGAATGACTGTCCTGCAATTGATCGGATTAGATTCAACCCAAGCCATGCTAGTAGCGGAATTATAGAAATTGGAGATGAAGAAGAGATTATCGGATCTACAATTATAGAAGTTAATGCTAATTCCTTTGATTCTCCCGGGCAAGACAGAACACTTACTATGACTATAGAATATGCTGAGGCAGGAAGGCAAAATGAACAAATCCCTATTAGGCTTCCAGAAGACGCTGAATGCGGCGACATCACCCCTCTCCCAGTTGAACTAACCAGTTTTAAAGGTAAGGCAACAGAAAGCGGAATTGATTTAAAATGGGAAACGGCCAGCGAAATTAACAACAGTCATTTTGCAGTAGAGCGCAGCGGAAACGGTAAGACCTATGAAGCAATAGCAATAGTTCAGGGCCGCGGCACAACATCTGTAACCTCAAATTATAGTTTAACAGACAAGCTTCCTCTGAAAGGCATAAACTATTACCGCTTAAAGCAAGTCGACTTCGATAACACCACAAGTTACTCTAAGACTATAGCCGTAAACTGGGATGCATCCGAAACAATGAAACTAGCGCTAGTGCCAAACCCTTGCCGTAACGGAGATTGCAATATTGCGATCAGTAACGCAGCTAACCTCGAAACGCTTGTGCAACTAAAAGACATGACAGGCAGAGTGGTGTATTCTAAAACCGTAAGAAGCGAAAGCCATTTGTTAGAATTACCCATGGCGGAGTTGAAACAATACAAAGGCTTATACTTCCTGACAGCAGCAACTGGTAGCCAGGTAGTCCACCAACGCATATTACTCGAGTAACCGGAACAGCCTGAATCTGAAACTATAGTTTAAACTTATAACCTGTTGACGTGCCTTACCCGTATTAGTAGGCATCAGCTAACTAACTAAACCACTTATGGGAAAAGGAGATAAAAAATCCAGAAAAGGCAAGATCACAAAGGGCACGTATGGCAACAGACGCCCGCACAAAAGCAAAAAAGCTGCTGCAACCACTGAAACTCAGAAATCAGAAAGCAAGTAGCACACAAACGGCACTGCAATTCAGCAGTGCCGTTTGTGTTTAACTATAGTTTATAGTTAGGTTCAGGCAGTTTGCGGCTCCAGGTCCAGGGTTCTGAGTTTATCTGCTTTCCAGGCTGTAACACCTACCACACCCAGCGTTATTAATCCGCCTAGCACTACCGACGGAACCGCACCCAGCAATTTGGCCATAGCACCAGCCCTGAAAGCCCCTATCTCATTAGAAGACCCCACAAAAATACTGTTAACTGATGATACGCGTCCTTTCATGTATTCCGGAGTAAGCGTATGGATAAGCGTAGAGCGGATAATGACACTGATACTATCGAAAGCGCCGCTTAATATGAGCATGACCAATGAGAACCAGAAGTTAGTAGAGAAACCGAACAAAATCAGGCTCACCCCAAAACCAGCTACGCACCACAGCATCTTTTTGCCCGCCTGCACGGTTATCGGGTGGTAAGCCATCCAGATTGCCATAACCACTGAGCCTACCGCCGGCGCGGCGCGCAAAAAGCCTAACCCTTCCGGACCGATCTTTAAAATATCCGAAGCAAAAATAGGCAGCAGCGCTACAGCCCCACCAAACAGCACGGCAAACATATCCAGCGAAATAGCATTAAGTATAACCTGGTTTCCGAACACGAATCTTACACCTGATTTCAGACTCTCCTTCATGTTCTGCGGGTTGATATTCTCCGGCAACGGCTTCGCCCCGATCAAGGCAAAAGATACCAGGGACAGAAACACCAGTACAGCATCGGTAGCGTAGGCAGCCGTAATGCCATAAAAACCATACACCAAACCACCAATAGCAGGACCAACCAACGAGGCTGCCTGCCAGGTAGTGCTGCTCCAGGTTATAGCGTTAGCGTATAGTTGCTTGCCCGATACCAGCTGCGGCATAAACGAAAACACGGCCGGGTTCATAAAACCCCGGGCAATACCGCTTATAAAAATGATCACGTAAATTGGCAACACTCCAAACAGCGCAATTGTATTACTAATATCCAGGGTAAAGTAAAGCAGCGCCACAGAGCATAACATCAGCAACGATATCACGACCATGATGATCTTTTTGCGCGGTACCATATCAGCTAAATAACCGGCATACAACGACACAACGATAGATGGTATCGCTTCGGCTAAGCCGATAAGGCCAAGCGAAAGCGGGTCTTTGGTGATATCGTAGATCTGCCAGCCAACTATAACGGCCTGTATCTGCATGGCCAGCGTAATGCACAAACGCGCAGATATATATAGCCTGAACTCCGGCAACCGAAGCACGGCGTACGGGTCGTGTTTTATAGCTCCTAACCCCTTCTTACCTTTCATTTTGCACCTTGTAAAATCGTTGTACTATACCCAGCGTTATAGTTGCCGGCCTATAGCAAACTGCAAAGGTAAGCAGCAGGGCAATGTATTTAACTTCGGGCTATAGTTTTATTAATTCCGCGAGCCATATTTTAACTATAGCTCACACAACTTTATCTCCTGTCAGCTAATACAGAAACGCAAAATCAACACACATCACTGACTTACAGCATCTTGCAATAAATATATTTACTTTTTTGCTTTTTTATTAACAATACTGCAACACAGTAGTTAGCTTAGAAGTATAACTTTTTAGAGGACGGGGTATTTTTTCCTCAGCAGATCCCCACCGTTCTTTAATCTGTGCGCCTGCACTGCATTTCTGTTATAGTTGTGTAAAGAATAGCGCACACAAGTTATCTTATTATAAACATTGCCTTTACGGTTTAAATGGTATGCTCCGGTTTGGTACCTTGTGGAGCGCGGAAGCATACGCTTTAAAGATTTTTTTTACTATTAGATATTGACACTATGGAATTACTGGACATCAAGAGTTTATTGGGAAACATTGAGAAGAAGGTGTACCAGCAGGAAATTACGACAAGTACAGACGTAACTAAGCTGATAAATGCAGAGATTGCCAAAGCTATAAACTTAAAGAACGGCATAGCAAACACCAAAGAAGCCTCATTAAAGAACGTATCGTGCACCACCTTAGAGTGCTACCTGGACCACCTGAAAGCCCTGGAACAAAAACTGCAGAAGCCATGCGATATTTCGGCGCAGTGCAAACCAGTGGAAGAACGAGAGATTAACCGACGCATTTTACTTATACTCAACCGTTTAAAGAAATACGACAGAGGATAAAACTTTTACATACCGATTATTTCAGGAAACCTTCGCCAGGCCCAGTAAAGCTCAGCGAAGGTTTTTTGTTGTTCTATAGTTAAGGTTTACCTCACCCCAGCCCTCTCCTTTTGAAGAGGGCCCCCTACCCCCAAAACAGGAGAGGGATTTTTTCTACTATTCCTCTTCAATTTGTCATCTCGAACAGCGTGAGAGATCTGGTCCAGTTTAACATCCCCCTTTGCCCCCTTCAAAGGGGGACTTTCTACCTTTGCTATAGTTGGAGTTGTAGTTCTATAGTTCACGATATGGAGCGGACAGGTCGCGACCTGTCCCTACGGAAATATAGCCACGATAAAACTCGGAGCTTATCAGTTCAAACTATAGATAGGCGGTGGCTATGAGAGAGATCGCAGTCTTTGGGTTGAGCGCCTTGTGAATATCTGGTGCCGAAAGGCATTGCGAGGTACGAGCAAAAGAGATTCGCACAGCGCGATGCCCAAAGACGGGGCCTCCCGGCCGTGAGGGCACCAAAGCTGGTTTGAAACAATTAGTAAGTAAAGCTCCTAGGATTAGAGGGAATTTGAAACGATGGCTTGGTTCAAGTTGGAAGATATCCACCTATAGAACCCAGATTTCTACTTGCGTCGAAATGACAATTGTAAAACTATAACTTACTAATTTCCTGATACTGACCAATGTCATTTTATGAGCACAGCTTATAGTCTATACTTGCATCGTAGAAAAGTATTTACATAGAAAAATAGCTGCAATGAAGCGGGACATAGAAAACGAAGAAGATATAAAGGTGCTGGTAGATACGTTTTATGGTCACGTAAATAAAGACGACCTGCTGGATCCGATCTTTAACGGCTTTGCCAAAATCGACTGGGAACACCATTTGCCACTGATGTATAACTTCTGGAGCACGGTGCTTTTTGGGAACATGACTTACAAAGGGCAACCTTTTCCGAAACACATGAAGCTACCTATATACAAAGAGCATTTTACCCGCTGGATAGAGCTATTTGTAAAGACTGTTGATGAACTTTTTGAAGGCCCCAGAGCAGAAGAGATTAAACAGAAAGCATTAAGCATAGCTCAGGTTTTCCAGATGCGTTTAGGGATTATGGACTACCAGGCGATCTAATTTTTCAGAAAAATAACAGGACTTAAAAAGCCTGCGAAGCTGCAACCATCACTATAGCTTCGCAGGCTTTTTTTATACGTCTACCAATTAGGAACTATAGTTTGCTGCCCTTCCTTTTTATAGTTTATATGAAATCTAATATGTTACTATACAGCAATTTACTATATGTGGATAAATAAATTAAATTAAAAGCATACTCTTTTATACTTTACCAACGTATACATCTTTACTAAAAATAGATTGCCTTTGTTTGCAAAGGAACGATCAGGGGAAGGTTAGGTAAGTTTTTTATGACTTAAGCTCCGGCACCTGTTGCACAAACAAAAAGCATTACATATATTTGATTTACCATTCTTAAATAAAACTGTTCAAAAACCCTAAAACGCACAATATGATATAAAGCTCTACGTTAAACTAATGTAGCTTTACGATGAATACAACTACCCAGATGAGCGACTCTGCTTTAGTCTCGCTCTACATCTCAGGTAATGAGAATGCGTTCGAACAGTTAGTAAACCGACACAAGAACAAAGTATTTACAACGATCGTTTTGATCGTTAAGGACACGTACACGGCCGAAGACCTAATGCAGGATGCTTTTATTAAAGCGATCCACACCATGAAGAGCGGACGGTATAATGAAGAAGGCAAGTTTTCGTCCTGGATATGTCGTATTGCCCATAACCTGGCAATCGACTTTTTCAGGAAAGAGAAACGCAGCCCGATGATCACGCTGGAAGACGGAAGCAATGTGTTTAACACGCTTGCATTTGCCGCCGACTCTGCCGAGTCGCTGCAGATAAAAGAAGACACCTGCGTTCGTTTACGCGAGCTTATCCAGACGCTGCCACAAACGCAGCGGGAAGTGCTTATGATGCGCCATTACGCCGACATGAGCTTTCAGGAGATAGCAGACGCTACCGGTGTGAGCATTAACACAGCCCTGGGCCGTATGCGCTATGCGCTTATCAATCTCAGGAAGAAGATGCTAAACGGTAATATTGCTTATGATAAAAACATCTACTCAGAATGAGCTTATCCAGTATGTATACAATGAGTTGGCAGATGATGCCCGCAAGCAGCTGGAGGTAGCACTTATGCACGACAACGAGTTGGCCGACGACTGCTCCGATCTCCTGCTGATCCAAAGACTATTAGACGGCGCTACGAAAAGCCCGAGCAACCGCGCTATAAATAACATCCTGAATTACTCAAAAAGCTTAAGTTTGCAGTCTTAACCGACTGCAAACTTTTTTTATGCGCAAAAAAGAACGCTACAAGCTCCTGATCGATTATTTCACGAATAACTTTCCGGAGCCTGAAACCGAACTGGCTTATACTAACCCCTACGAGCTTATACTTGCCGTTGTGCTGAGTGCGCAGTGCACCGATAAGCGCGTAAACATGGTTACGCCTGCCCTTTTCGAAGCTTACCCCACACCGGAGGCACTTGCTGCTGCCGCGCCGGAAGAGATATTTGAGTACATCAGAAGTATATCGTACCCGAACAACAAGGCAAAGCACCTGGCAGGTTTAGGCCGCATGCTGGTAGAGCAATTTAACTCCGAAGTACCCAGCACTGTAGAGGAACTGGTAAAACTGCCCGGCGTAGGTCGCAAAACAGCTAACGTCATCGTTTCGGTTATCTGGAACCAGCCTGCCATGGCCGTAGATACGCACGTGTTCCGGGTTAGTAAGCGCCTGGGGTTAGTAGATAAGAAAGCGAAGACGCCACTGGAAGTTGAACGCGAACTGGTAAGTAATTTGCCCGAAGAACTGATTGCCAAAGCACACCACTGGCTTATACTTCATGGCCGCTACATCTGCATAGCCCGCCGACCGAAATGCGAAGAATGCCCCCTCACTCATTTCTGCGCCTTCTTCCAGAAAAACTTCCCGAATATACCAGACGACCCGGAAAATAAACTGGGAGGAATTTAAGAAGCTAAAATCTGTAAATTATAAAAGCCTGCTGCAACTATAGCTGCGGTTGGCTTTTTTGTTGGTGTATAGTTTTTAGGCTATATTAGATAGCTTTACTTATAGCTTAGCTCTCTATATCAACTTTTAAATAGTTTAAACTAAACCTGAGCATGAAATATCTATTGACAGTTATACTAATCGCTAGTTTGTATATACAATCATTCTCTCAGGTTAATCCCATTCAAATAGATAAGTCTTTATTTGATTATCAGGAATATGCACTTAAGCACATTAAGCGAAGGGAATTTCATAAAGGCATATTTGAATACGATTCACTGAATAGTATAACTCGTGAATTCCATTATGAGCAGATAGATGATAATTTTAAAAAAAGCTTAAAATCCAGTAAGCTTTGGAGTGTGACTACTTTCCCGTTTTTTTCAGCCAGTGATTCATTGTCAAAAAAATTTGAAAATGATCAATACATATATTATTCAGTTGTCACTCAAGATGAACGCATCAATTATTATCTTAAAGATTTGATTTTGAGGTTCAACAAAAACTACAATCAAGTAGATAGAATAGAAGGCAAATTAATCATTCATGCTAGCAGTTTATCTGATGGAGATTATACATATGATGAAATTTATATTGCTGATTTTGAGAAGGCCGGTGATTTTTATTTACCCTCAGAAATTAGATTTTATTCAATTGATGATACGGAGTTAAAACGACCCAGGATAGTAGAGAAAATAAAATATACCATTAGATAACTTTTAAATTAACAACTAATACGATAGCTCGAACGAGTATATAAAAAGCGGCCATCTACCCAAACAATCTCAACCCTATGATCCCAAGTCATTTTGCTGTTGGTCTGGCAGGGGAAACATCATTACTAACTAACATTAAGCGAAGCTTTTACCTTCCTTATTTGATATGATCACATACAAAACGATGTCCTCGAATAGGTATAGTAATTGGGTTACCCTTTTGGGTGCTATGCTTTGGCTTGCAGCAGGATTAATTTTGTCGCTACGTCCTGCGGGCAACCCACCTCACTTCTTCCGCACAAGCGCAGACCTGATTCCTTTCCTGGCGCTGGGCTTAGTATTGGTGGGCGCCCCTTTTGGCCTTAAAATGTTAGCTTTCGAAAAAGCAGGTGGCAGATTATTTAAAGCAGTTTGCCTGGCAGTTGTGTTCAGTAGCCTGACGTATGCAGTGGGTGTAGCTATCAGGCATCTTTTTTTACAGGGTACCGGATGGGAGCCGTTTATGCCGTTAGGGTTTTTAGCGTTTATTATTTCCTGGGCATTAGTAGGAGTGCTTTCACTAAAAAAAGGCTTTCTTTCTGGCCTCGCTGGCGCACTAATGATTGGTTCAGCTATCAGTCTGTTAACTTTTAATGATCAGTACAACCCTTATGGAGCTATTGCATTTGGCATACTTGTATCCCTAGTGGTTCTATTGTCACGGAAAGACCATAAATTAGCTAACATTACAAATTCTCTATAGTACGAAAAGTAAACCCACGCTAACATTTATAAAAGCGATTATCAACTAAACTATAATCACTCCCATGTTTCTAGGTCATTTTGCTGTAGGTCTGGCAGGTAAGGCCGCAGCGCCAAAACCATCTTTAGGCACTTTGTTCCTGGCTGCGCAGTTCCTGGATCTGCTTTGGCCTACGTTGCTGATGCTGAACCTGGAGCAGGCCATGATCTCACCAAACCCGGACGTACTGGTGCCGCTCAAGTTTACAAGCTATCCAATCTCCCATAGTTTGCTGCTGGTGCTGGGCTGGGGGTTACTGTTCGGGTTAGTTTACTGGCTTATCAAAAAAGATACGCGTTCGGCGGTTGTACTTGGTCTGCTGGTTGTCAGCCACTGGCTTTTAGATCTTATCGTTCATGTACCCGACCTGCCCCTTTACCCTGGCGATGCTCCTAAGCTGGGCCTTGGTTTATGGACTTCCACTATAGCAACTATAGTTGTGGAAGGGCTTCTGTTTATAGTTTGCCTGTGGCTGTACCTGAGAACTACTAAAGCAAAGAACAAAACTGGCATTTATAGTTTCTGGGCACTGATCACATTTTTAGTAGTTATACATTTCATGAACCTGTTCGGGCCGGTGCCGCCAAGTATGGAGGCTGTAGCCTGGGGCGGACAAATGCAGTGGCTGCTCATCATCTGGGCATACTGGGCCGACCGCAACCGTGAAACTATAAACTATAGTTCGGCACCAACTATAGCGCCGGCTGTTTAAGGTTATGTCAACTATAAACTATAAAACGTACATTAATAAGCTACCTCACCTACCGGGCCATTACATAGAAGTGCCTCCTGAAGTAGTGCAGCAGCTGGGAGGTAGTTTTAAAGCTCGCTTACTGTGCACCATTAATGACAAGCTAACGTTTCAGGGTGGCTTGGTGGCATTGGGTGGCGGCAGCGGTTATATCAGTATTAACAATGTGCGGCTAAAACAACTTGGCTTGTCAGCTGGAAGTGAAGTTCAGGTCAGTTTACAAAAAGATGAAAGTGAATTTGGCATCGAAATGCCTGAGGAACTAACTGAATTGCTAAGCCAGGATGATGAAGGCAAGCGCAGGTTTGAATTGCTTCCGCCAGGAAAGCTGCGTTATATCATCTACTATGTATCCCAGGTCAAAAGCAGCCAACTCCGCGTCGATCGGGCTCTAATGCTGATCAATAACCTGAAACAACTGCCACTCGGTAAAGAAACTTTTAAAGATATGTTAAGAAAGTAAGTGTAGCCCTACTCAGAGCTATAACTTATCACTAACTATAAATAAAAAAGGGAGAATCGCTTCTCCCTTTTTTATTTTAAAAACCATGATGGCTTACTTAATACCGATTTGTTTAGCATCTGCCTCGATCACTTTCTTATAGAAAGCACTGAACTCAGGTACACTCGCTGTCGGAATTACGTCGCCTTTATACTTTAGCTCTCGTGTAAACTGCAGCGTATTATTCACCTTTTTGCATGATAAGGTATAGTCTGCATAAGCACAGGAGTAGTTTATAGTTTTAGGCACCTCTACCAGCGTCTTGTTTGTCGGAATATTGATAGTGATAGTCTCTCTGTCCATATCCGCATATTTTACCTGCGAAAGATCGATCGGGAACATTCGGTCTTCGTTCACAACAAAATCGCTGGAAGAAGCTTTGCTGCTCCACGGTAAAGAGAACAACGACATTCCACCTACCTGAGTAATAATATCCTGTAAGGTATACTCTATTTTACTGCCTACTGTATCTGCTACATCTTCCAGGCCGGTAAACTCAAGCTTCTTGATACTGGCGTTAGTATAGTAAGACTTAAGGCCATCCTGTATTTCTTTCTCGCGTTCTTTGTTGCTCAAATGGCGGTAACGCGCTTTGTTGGATGCAGCCATAGAGGCAGTATTATAGTTCGTCTCACTTACCTCCAGGCTTCTGTCTTTTATAGTTATAGTTGTTTTGCGGTCAATGTTATTTGGCTTGCGAACAGTTGGGTTCAAATAGCCAAGCGCTAATGGCTGCGTATGCTTTTCATCTTTAATTTCTAAAGTTCTTGAGTTAAGCGCGCTACTATACAAACTCCCGAACGGCAGATAGTTAGATGTTAGCTCCATGTAATGCGTTTTTCCATTCAGGTCTACTTTTGCAATACAGTGGTTAAACTCTATCGAAGGGAGATCCAGGTCATTTAAACCATTCTCACGGGTATTCACCAGTACAAGTCCTGCTTCTACGCCAACTTCTTTACACATTGATACAAACAAGGTAGATACGTCTTTGCAATCGCCGATGCGTGTATTTAAAACTGTAGAAGCTTTCTGTGGGATAAGACCACTTTGGCGGAATGACACAGAACTATACCTGATGTTATTGATAATGTAATCGTATATGATTTTTATCTTAGCTTCTGCGGTTAGCTTAGTTTTATCTTTAAACAGTTCAGCTACTACTTCTTTTACTTCAAAGTCAGCTTTTGCTTTCTCAGATGCAAGGTCAGAGTACCAGTTGCTTACATAGTTCCAGTCAGGTATAGATGATAAATGCAGTGCCTGGCCCACGTCAGCTAATGCTGGCATCTTATCCTCGTAATTCAGCCCTTTCTGGTTTGTTTTCTCCCATACATAAAAATCAAAATCAGCGTCTGGTTTAGATGTAACAGGCTCTAAGGGCTCCTGGCTCATCTTATACTGGAACTTTACATCCGGAGAAATAAGCAGGCTATACTTGGTTCTAAGGTAAGGCAGAGAATGCTGGAAGTAATATTTATGCCAGAAATGAGACGCTAAACGACCTTTGTTATAGTTTTCAAGCTTATAGGTAAAATGTATCGCATCACCTGCTTCCAGGTTGGTAAATACCAGTTGGTTGTCATTTGTTTCAGCAGGTACTTTTGTGCCGTTCCGTTTTATTACTTCGGCTTTCTCTACAACTAAACGCTGATCACTGTTATAGCCTATGTTATACTCCTTCCAGTTATCAACACCTTGCTCATCCAATACCTTCAACACAAAAATGTGTTTTTCTTCAGATGCACCGCTTTTATAAACAACACGCTGTACTTCATCGTGCACAACAAGGCTACGGTCTTCAGGATAGGCATCAACTCCGGGAGCAGCTTTAAATAAAGCATACACATCTACTGCCGGGAAGTAATCGAAAACATCTTTCTTGTTCTCCAGTTTGCGAAGCTCCTTAATACTGCTGAAATCGGTAGGCTCGTATTCAACAGCTTTCCTGTAAGATGCAATAGCTTCTGTTTTGTTACCAACGTTGTTCAGTGTTTTTCCTAATTCCGCCCAGTACATGCCAATATAAGGCGATATGTTAATGGCTTTGCGGTAAGCTATTTCTGCATTTTTATAATCCTGCAGTCCGGCGTATACTGTTCCAAGCTTGTATTGATATCCAACTGCTACCGGTATTCTTGCAACAGCTGCTTCGTATATTTTCAGTCCGTCCGCCACATTTCCTTTCTGGAAATAATCACTTGCCAAAAGTTCTGAATGTTCGTAATGGTTATTTTCCTTCAGGTAGTTTTTAAGTATCGCAATAGAAGACTTACTGTTCTTTCTGACAGACTTCTCTATTATGTACTTTATTCTTACAAATTCAGCATTTTCAGGAAAAGCGGCATACGCTTCTTCTGCTATCTTTATCATATCCGCTTCTTTCTTGTTTAAATAAGAAAGCTTCAGTCTTTTGATATATACATTTTCATCTATGCCAGATGCCTTTTCTATTTTTGATAAGATAGCTGCTGCATTGTCGTAATTCTCTTTGTCAACTTCATCATTAAAGAGCAGGTTCAGAGAAAAAGGATTTTCAGGATCGTTGTCTTTTAGCCATTCCAAGGCTGTTGCCAGCTGTGTTCTGTTATCTTCACGCTGGTAAAGCTCAATGAGTAAGCTCATGATGTAGCTCGATTCAGGGGCTAGTTTCTGAGCGGCCATAAATGCCTTGCGTGCCTCATACTTTTTCTCGTTTCGCAGGTATGTGTGGCCCAACAGGATATGGTTTAATGCTTTTGTTGGTTCCTTTTTTACAAGATCTTCAAAGTACACTTCAGCAAACATAGGTACTGCTTTCGCTACATAACTATTCTCAGGCGTATAAACCTGTGGCTCTTTCGAAAAGCCAAGACCTGTAATAGGCTTGCCAGTATTATCTGTGAGACGCGCCATAAAATTAGAGCGGTCTGCATAACTTTCAGCTACCTGTACAAGCAGGCGGTTATATCCTTTGTTGAGTTTTACAGTTGTCAGGTATGTATCAAGGTCGTTGTTGCGTTCCTCCTGCTCAGCAAGTACTAGCTTATCATTTACCCAGGCTTTTAACGAGCCTGAAACACCCATACGCAGCTCAACTTCCTGTTCTGCAGGGCTGTTTACAAACGTCTGAGCATAAATTACGGAGTTGTGTGTATAAAAATGGTATGTAAAATCTATCCATCTATCCGAACGGAAAGCCGGCAGGTTGAACCATTTTACTTTTGCACCAGCCTTGTTTGTAAAAACAGCATCACTTCCGCCTTGTTTTATAGGGCCATATGCCTTATTAAATCCGCTTGCTGATATGTTCTCAAATTCACCTACAATCTGCCAGTCTGTTATGGCTCCTATTTGGCTGTAAGACGCTTCTGCCTGCTTTTGATTATTTATGGCTTCGTAATGGCTGCCAGTTATACTTTGTGCCATTGCCCGTAAGGTACCATTAGCCCGCGTATCATTCGCCAGATTCTGTAGATACGCCAGTTGGGCCTGAGATTTTTTGCCACCACCAGCTGTTACAGCGGGTGTACTCCAAAGTGCGAAAGTATAAGGGTAATGTGCCGGGTTGGCAGCCACAAAGCGGGTATACTCTGCAAATGCTTCTGAATTTGTTTTATCTATAGTTGCCAGCAATGAAAGTCCCAGAAATGCTTCCGCCTTTGTAGATACATCCTTTGTAGCTTTTGTAAACAATTCTCTTGCCTGCTGGCGGTCATTGCTGTAAAAGCTTTTCCAGGCACTATCCAGCGACGCACTGTTTTGGGAATAAGCTAGAGAAGGTGCTAATAAGGAAAATAGAAGAGATAAGAGCAGGTATCTGGAATAACTGCCACATAGTAAAGATTTAAACATACTTGTAAATGATTAGGTGGAAGTAAGCGCACACCCAGCTTGTTTTCATAGGCTTTTGGCAAAGTGCCTTACACAGATAATATTAACACCTCAAGTTAAGTGATAAAGATCAAATAAATATATACTTAACTGAATATTTTATTCTTTTTATGGGATAATTACCTGGTAACAGCCTCGTGCTTGCTTACTACTTCAAGCAATTTAGCTTCAAGGTCTTTCACCAGTTGCTGTCTGTCAAATAATGTTGCTGCAACTTGTTGTCCTCTGTTACCAGCTTCGATTAAGGTTTGCTTATTATTCAATACCTGTTTTATAGTTTGTGCGAGTTTAGCAGGTTGTTCGGCCGGGGTGTACCAGCCGCAACTATAGTTCTCAACAAAAGTTTTGGTCCAGCCGGGGTTGGTAACTATAACCGGAGTACCACAAGCTAAACTATCATAAAACTTGGCCGGCGAATTAGATGCTAAAACAGGAAGATCATTAAAAGTAACCAACGACAGATCAGCTAATTTAAACAACCCGAATACCTGGTCGCGGGATTGCGGTGGCAGCAACAGTAAATTTGGTACACGCTGCGCCAGTTCCTGCAACAGCGCTTCGTAATAGCCTGTTCCGGTTAACACAAAAACTATAGTTGGGTCAGTGGCCAGTAACTCTATAGTTTGCATTATAGTTGGTATATCGTTGGCACGGCCATACGTACCTGCATACAACACCACCTGTTTGCCATGTAGCTTATAGTTGGTTCTGAGCTTTTCAATATCCGCTTCGGTTACAGCATCTGCTTTCTCAATATCGGTCCCGTTAAGTATGGTGGTAACTTTTGCCGGATCTATGCCTTGCGCTACTACATAGGCCGTCATGTCCGGGGAGAGCGTGATAATGTGAGAAGCGCTTTTATACAGGCTGTATTCCATTTTATAGAGCAGGCGCTGCATCCATTTATACTTCACCGCACCCATCTCTATCGGGAAGCTTGGCCACAGGTCCTGCACCTCAAAAACCCACGGCACATTGCGCAACCTGGCAACCTGCGCCACTACAAATGGCACCGACAACGGCACCGAGACCGCCCATAGTACATCAGGCTTTTTCAGGCGCATCAGTTTATAAAATGCACAGGCTGCAAACCCTACAAACGAGAGCATCCGCATTACTACGCCCATTTTGTTGGCATATGGTACCTTACACTCTTTCAGTTCCACTCTTTTTGGCACCCAACTATAGCTATGCGTTACCTGCAGCTTGCGCCAGGCATTGGTGGCCACCAGCGTAATTTCATGCCGCCTGGCAAGCTTCTCCATAAAAGAATATTGCCTGCACGTAGCCGGGCAATCCGGGCTGGCGTGGTGCTGGTGTAAAATGGTGATGTGCATTAAAAGGGCAGGTAAAGCAGTTAGCGCTTTTCGGGTTTATATTTCGATTCGGCGAATATCTTTTTAAAGTCTGTGTCGGCCATTAGCTCGGGCAATGTTACTTTCGGGTTACGCTCCATGTACTTGCGCACAATCTGCCAGCCAACCCATGTACCCAAACGACCAGGAGCATTTCCATCAATTTCAGGAGTGTTGGGGCGCTCGCCAATATACTTTTGCACCTGGAACGGGTTCTTTTCATAAAGCAGGCTTTTCTCTATAAAATGTGCCCAGATGCGGCCTTCGTTATGATGCACGTCTGCCAGCTGCTGCCCGCTGTAACCGATTATAGTTGAATCAGGAGTACAGGGCATTATCGTTTCTACAAAGTAATAGGCTTTGCCGGCATTTATCATCTCCGAAAGCATCGACCTGTCTAAGAAATCGGCTTTGTTGTACCGGTTAGATAACAGCAGCAAAGCAGCCGGAACCATGTTAGGCCGCTCATAACGTTTCAGAATATAATCGTAAGTATCCGGGCGGTACAGGGCGTCCTTACCAATAAAATAATCTATCCCGAAAACTATCAGGCTATCCGAAACCATCAGGTCCTGGCCCAGGCCCGATACAAACGTTTTTACCTGTGGCGCCTCAAAATCCGGGTAATTAAATTTAATAACCTTAAAGGCCGATTCAAGCTGCTTCTCTTCTTCGCTCATGTCACCAAACTTTTTGATAGCTTGCTGCGCCAAAGAGTCTAACGAAGGGTTTGTAGCCAGCCCTACCAATGAGTTCACCAATATAGAATCGTGCGGGTACTGGTTCTGCTGCAAAAATTTATCAGCAAAAAGAGACTGCTCTTTCAGGAAACCTCTTACCTGTTCTTCGTTATCAAAAGCAAAGAAACCTTTCTCCAAACGGTCGATTTTCACCTCCATTGGTATGCGTTCGATCTCGTTTGGTAAGTCGCAACCCTTCTTGCTGCAGCTGGCTAAAAAAAGAACTATGGCTATATATACTAATCTATATGACATAACTGTTTATTTTTGTACAAAAATAGAAGGTTCCTACGTACTAAGGTAACACGAATATTACAAACCACTTATTCAAATGAAGAAACTAACACTTTTATTGCTTTTTCTGGGTTTTGGCTACGGTGCTTCCGCACAGATCGAGATCGGATTAATGGTGTCACCTACCATATCAAGCAATCGTTTTATTGCTGAAGACAAGTATAATTTTGAAAGAGAGAGCAACAAACTGCGCCTGGGTGTGGGAGTTATTGCTGACTACTTTTTCGCTCAGAACTATGCTTTCAGTACCGGTTTGGTTTACCGCAGCAAAGGCAGCGAAATAAGCTACAACTATACCCGAATCGACAATGGCGGCACATCTACAACTATAGCTGGCCAGGATGATATTGCGATACAATACATTGAATTACCGCTAACCCTAAAGCTCTTTACCAACGAAATTGCTCCGGCCACTATTTTATACTTCCAGGTAGGAGGTTCGCTTAATACTAAAGTGGCTGCTAAAGTAAATGATAAAAAGGTAATAGACAGCGAGAAAACAGCTAAGCGCTTTAACGTTTTTGAAGCAGACGTTATGCTGGGTGGCGGTACAGAGTTCCAGTTTGGGGAGAGCACTAAATTGTTTGCCGGCTTAACCTACCACCGCGGCTTGTCCGATATAGATAACAAATACTATAGCGAGAAGCTTGGAGACAAGAACATTTCATTAAAGAACAATGGTGTATCGATAGATGTGGGCGTGAAGTTCTAAACTATAGTTACCAAACTATAAAAACAAAAGAGCCGCCCCGAAAAAATCGGGGCGGCTCTTTACTTATAAATTAATCTTCTTTTTCCGACACTTCCAGTTCCTCTGCGAAGGCAGTGCGTAATTCGATGTCTTCACCACGGTCATCCAGCACTTTAAAGTCTGTAATGCCTAACGAAGTATCTTTCACTAAGCTCACCCACCTGAAATATTTAAAGAACCATTTCATTTGCTTTGATACAATGCCTTTTGTGTAATAATCATACACAAACGGATGCACATAAATGGTCAGGCCTTTCTGGTTGTGGCTTACAAGCAGGTCTTCTACAGCTGCTTCAATTTCATCGGTAACCAGTATACTGGCTGTTATTTTACCGGTTCCGCCACAGGTAGGGCAAACCTCGCCGGTTATAATGTTTTGCTCCGGCCTCACACGCTGACGCGTTATTTGCATCAGGCCGAATTTAGAGATTGGCAGAACTGTAGACTTCGAACGGTCTGTTCTTAGTTCTTCTTTTACAACCTCGTATACTTTCTGGCGGTTTTCCGGCGACTTCATGTCGATGAAGTCAATTACAATGATACCACCTATATCCCGGAGACGTAACTGGCGTGCCACTTCGCGGGCTGCCATCATGTTCACGTTCAGAGCCGTGGCCTCCTGATCGGTTTCGGTATTAGATTTATTCCCACTGTTCACATCAATTACATGCAGCGCTTCGGTGTGTTCAATTACCAGGTATCCGCCGCCTGGTATAGTTACCGTTTTGCCGAAAGCAGCCTTCAGCTGTTTCTCGATGTGGAAGTGTTCAAAGGTTTTGGTTTTGCCGGAGTACTGCTTCAGGATCTTTAATTTATCCGGTGCAATACTTCCGATGTATGTCTTGATCTCGTCATATAGCTGGACATCGTCCACTATTATGTTGTCAAAACTTTCGTTCAGCAAATCCCTCAAAATGGAAGAAGAACGACCGAGTTCACCTATAACTTTATCGCAAGGTTTCGCTGTTTTCAGCGTTGTAAAACCTTCGTCCCAGTTAGTAAGCATGTTGCGCATGTCTCTGTCGAGTTCTGCCACATCACGCCCTTCGGCCACTGTACGGATGATAACACCAAAATTTTCCGGCTTGATCGACGTGATCAAACGTTTTAAACGGGTGCGCTCATCCTTGCTCACGATCTTTTTGGATACACTTACCGTGTTTGAGAACGGCACGAGTACTAAGTATCGCCCTGCAAGAGAAATTTCGCAGGATAAGCGTGGACCTTTCGTTGAAATAGGTTCTTTCACAATCTGCACTAACAGCTGCTGTCCTTTTTTAAGAACATCAGCTATTTTGCCCAGCTTGTCTATTTCAGGCTCAAATTTTAACTGGTTTAGTTTAGGCGACGCGTTCTTCTGAGTCTGTGCTACCTTAACAAATTTGTTAAGTGTTTTGATGTTGGCTCCCAGATCATGATAATGCAGGAAAGCATCTTTCTGGTAACCAATATCAATAAAGGCAGCATTTAGGCCTGGCATTACTTTCTTAACAGTACCCAGAAAGATATCGCCAACTATATAGTTGGTATCTTTCTTCTCGTAGTGGTATTCTACAAGGCGTTTGTCCTGTAAGAGTGCAATGCGTTCTCCATCCTGAGTAGAATTGATAATTAGTTCATTACTCAATTTCTCTCAAAGATTAGGTGGATGTATAGACCAAAGCCCACAATGCGGTAGCAAAGTGGGCTCCCTAAAACGCAGAAGAAATTACTTCTTCTTGTGTCTGTTTTTTCTTAGGCGCTTCTTTCTTTTGTGTGTAGCGATCTTATGTCTTTTTCTTTTCTTTCCGCAAGGCATAGTCTTGAAGTTTTGTATTTGTGAATAATTTCTTTAATACTAATTAAGTCGGGCCAGATACTCATCAACTGAGGCTGCCAGCGCCGGATCATCTTTCATTGTTTTTACCTTGTTAAACAAGGCCTTTGCTCTTTCATTCTGCCCGGTCTCAGCCAGCGATACTGCCAAGTAGAAGTTACCTTCCACGTGCTCAGGGTTTACTTCAACCAGCTTCTCAAAGTGGCCAAGCGCCTTATCGTACTGCTTGGTCTGCACTGAAAGGATGCCTAAGTTAAAGAGCGCCTTCTCGTTGTCCGGGTCGGCTGCAATCACTTCACGCAGCATCGTGATTCCCTGCATTGGGCTTGCGCTTGCAATGTAGGTCATAGCTACGTTCGTTTTCGCATCCAGATCAGATGGGTTATTCTTCAGCACTTTCTCGTACATGGTACGGGCTTTAACACCCATCTCAGCAGCACGTTCCTGTGTTGCAGCGTACGTAAAAGCACTAAAGTAGCTATCGCCGGCTTTCTTGAAAATGCGCTCGCCTGGTCTGGCCTCCGCTACTGTCTCGAAATAATAACCTGCACTGTCAAATTTAGCCACAGCTGTATAGGCTTCAGCCAGTTCAGTTGCCAGCAAAGTGCGCTGCTGCTTGTCGGTTGCTTTGTTGTAACGGGCTCTAACAGTAGCCAGCTCCATCATTTGCTCCGGTGTTGCAGTAGTAGCATGCGGGTCAGCACTGGTAGCAGCTTCTTCGCCATGCCCGTGGCCATCATCAGCTGAGTGGCCTTCCGGCATAGCAGTTTCTGTATCGCCTTTCGCCAGATTATCCTTATCATCTTCGTTAACAACTACTTTAGGCAGGAAGAATATACCTGCTACCAGGGCAATCGCCACAATAACTAATATAATCTGGTTACGTGTCATGCTTAAAAATTGAGTAGCTGTTAATTAAAGAATAGCAAAATCAGACGGCAAAGATACGAAAGAATTAAGAATGAGCCAGTTCTTTGATCTTTTTGCTGTTCTTAATCTTCGCGATGAAGGTTTTAGAAGGCTTGAAGCTAGGAATAAAGTGCTCATCAATAATAATAGACGTATTTTTAGAGATATTACGAGCTACTTTTTTGGCGCGCTTCTTATTTACAAAGCTACCAAAACCTCTCACGTAGATGTTGTTACCATCTGCCATTGAGTCTTTCACTACTTTGAAAAAAGCCTCGATGGTAGATTGAACATCAGCCTTATCAATCCCTGTTTTATCAGCAATTTCTGATATTACTTCTGCTTTAGTCACTTTCTTAAGTTTTATGAATTATAAAATATGATAAATTTCCAATATTAGGAGGCGGCAATTGTACCAAGTCCGTCATTTTCGGGGCACAAAGGTAATTTTACTTTTCGAGATGTAAAAGTTTTATGCTTAAATTATTAACTATAAATTCCTAATTCTTAAGCTCATCTACTCAGCCTGTTACAAACCCATTGCATAATTTTTCCTGACCCGCCTTGCACAACTGCAGGTATTCTGATCCTCAGCTATTTGCACAGGTATCAGAACAAAACTATAACTTTATCAGTTCTACTTTACCACGCATTGCATAATTGTATATGTCAAATAACCCCTCCTATTTCTCTCAGACGCTGATAAACTGGTATAACCGGAACAAAAGAAATTTACCGTGGCGAGCTACTACTAACCCTTATCACATCTGGTTATCAGAAGTTATACTACAACAGACGCGCGTAAACCAGGGGCTACCTTATTACCTGAAATTTACAGAAGCTTACCCCACCGTACAGACCCTTGCCGCAGCGCCCGATGATGAAGTTCTAAGACTATGGCAGGGACTAGGCTACTACTCGCGGGCACGCAACATGCACCATACGGCCAAACAGATTGTGCAGGAGTATGGCGGCAACTTTCCGGGTAGCTACAGCGAACTACTGAAACTAAAGGGAGTTGGCAACTATACGGCCGCTGCCATTGCTGCTTTTGCTTTTAAAGAACAGGTAGCCGTGCTGGATGGTAACGTATTCAGAGTACTTTCCCGTGTGTTTGGTATTTCTGATGACATTGCAGTTCCCTCTTCCCGCAAAGTTTTCCAACTGCAGGCCGACCAGTTGGTGCCCGCTGATGAGCCGGACACTTACAACCAGGCGATAATGGAGTTTGGGGCCATACAATGCACTCCCATTATGCCCGATTGCCTGTTTTGTCCGTTTCAGCAGACTTGTTCTGCCTTTACACATGGCCTGGTGCAGGAACTACCCGTAAAATCGAAAGCCAAAGCAGCGCGCCCGCGCTACTTCCATTACCTGGTTTTTGAGTGGCAGGGACAGTATTATATGCGCAAAAGACTGGAAGGTGACATCTGGCAGGGCCTTTACGACTTTTACCTGCACGAAAGCCCTGACAAAACCCTTGAAACGGAGGCGATACTGAATGAACTGAATGCAGCCGGAATACCTGTGCAACCCGACCAGCTTTTAATCCCCAAAAAAGAGTTCAAACACATCCTGAGCCATCAAAAAATAACGGCCAAATTTCACCTTATAAAGCTGAGCAACAGGCTAAAAGACATAGTAGAACAGGAAACAAGACTAGGCTTGTATAGCTCCGAAAAAATAGATGAATTACCGAAGCCGGTTTTGATCAGTAATTATTTGAAAGATGCTAAGATTTTAGTACATTTATAGACTGAACTTTTTCTTTATTAAGTTTGTAGTTCAGTAAGCCATATTTGCCTCCGGCTTGGTTGCCGGAGTAGCCCAATTAATTAACTATTTAAACTAAAAAAGACATGGCAAGTGTAAACAAAGTAATCCTGATCGGAAACCTGGGCAAAGACCCTGAAGTACGTCATTTAGAAGGCGGTGTGGCTGTGGCCCGCTTCCCTTTAGCAACCTCCGAAACCTTTAAGGACAAAAGCGGCCAAAAGCAGGAAAAAACCGAATGGCACAACATCGTGTTATGGCGTGGCCTGGCTGAGGTAGCAGAAAAGTATCTGCGAAAAGGTCAGTCTGTTTTTATCGAAGGCAAGATCCGGACAAGCCAATACCAGGACAAAGAAGGAAACCAGCGTTACTCCACAGAAATTGTAGCTGATAACATGACCATGCTTACGCGTGGCGAGGGTGGCTCTTCGGAAGGTGGAAACAGCTTCCAGGGAAGTGCCTCAACTTCTTCGGCTGGTACTAACTATAATGCCGGAGCTGCAACGGCCCCAGCCGGTGTGGCACAGAACGACGAGCCAGACGACCTGCCGTTCTAATCCTTGTTTAACCTAACAATTGAATTTTGGGAAGTATAGATCCTGGAGACCCCCTGAGTTATAGTTTACTGCAGTTATTTCAAAACACATCTGCTTTACTCAGGATAGAATACATAACAGCTATCCTTGGCTGTATCATCCTTTTGCTGCTTTCTGCCCTTGCTTCAGGGGCAGAAGCAGCATTTTTTTCTTTGCAGGACCAGGACCTGGAAAAGCTTAAAACAAGCACCAACCCTACCGATAAGCGCATTACCACTTTACTGGAGGATCCGCGCCAGCTGCTCACGCATATACTTATCATCAACAATGCCATTAATGTAAGTATCATTACCCTGTTCGCTTATATTGCCTGGCTGCTATTCGGTATGTTAAATGTAGTTGAGTTTGCAGTTTGTATGCTTTTTGCCACGTTCCTGATCGTTTTCTTCGGCGAAGTGCTGCCTAAAGTTTATGCTAACAAAAGACCGCTAACTATAGCCAGGCGCGCTGCTGTTGGTTTATCCGTTTTAAAGCCTTTTTTGCAGCCACTTGCAAGCGTACTAATGGGTATTGGCAATACTATAGAAACCCGATACGGTACACGCAGCTATAAGCATACCATGCAGGAGCTTAAACATAGCCTTGATGTAGCTCTTACCAACGAAGATACCTCTCCGGAAGAACGCCGGATTCTGCGTGGTGTGGTTAACTTTGGTTCTATCACGGTCAGGCAGATCATGCGGCCGCGTGTGGATATAGTTGCTTTTAAAACTACCCTTACCTTACCTGAACTGCTGCCTGAGATCACGAAATGGGGTTATTCGCGCGTACCGGTTTATAGTGATACTACGGATAAGATAGAAGGTATACTTTACGTTAAAGACCTGTTACTGCACATAGACAAAGGACCTGACTTTGACTGGCAAAAACTGATACGGGAGCCTTTTTTTGTACCGGATAGCAAACGAATCGCAGACCTTTTCCAGGATTTTAAGGACAAGCATGTACACATGGCCATCGTTCTGAATGAATTTGGTACCACCACCGGTTTGCTTACCCTGGAAGATATAGTGGAGGAGATTGTAGGTGAAATAAACGACGAGTTTGACGACGATGAGATCATCTACTCCCAGTTAGATAAAAATACCTTTATCTTTGATGCAAAGACATCGCTGCACGACTTTTGTAAAATAACCGAAGTGCCTTTTGATGCTTTTGATGAAGTAAAAGGTGAATCTGAATCTGTGGCCGGGCTGATGCTGTCGCTCTTCTCCAGAATTCCGAGGGCCGGCGAAACTATAAACTATGGCTATTTCCATTTCACGATAGAATCTGCGGACAGCAAACGCGTAAAACGAGTAAAAATAAATGTCGGAAGTAAAAAGAAACGTTACCACAAAGTCAGCTAAGTTACAAATGGGCCTATGGTTTGCCTTGGCGCTTGCCGTTGTTTCCTGTGGAACAGAATACACCCCTAAACCCAAAGGCTATAACCGAATCGATCTTCCGGCACAAACATACCAGCCCCTTAACGCGCAGCATCCTTATAGCTTTGAATATTCGAGCCACGCCAAGGTGCGTCCTGATTCGTCGCGGATAGCGCAGCCCCACTGGCTACACATTATTTACCCGAGCCTGGGTGCCGACGTGCAGCTGACGTACAAAGACATACAAGGAAGCGATAAAATACTGAACAACCTGGTAGAAGATGCCCGCAAACTAACCGGCAAACACCAGATAAAAGCCTACTCTATTGAAGAGACGGAAGTAAAAACCCCAACCGGCGATATGGCCTCGGTTTTTGAGCTCGAAGGCGAAGTCCCAAGCCAGTTCCAGTTCTATGTAACCGACTCTACCAAGCATTTCCTGCGCGGCGCTTTATATTTCCGTACAGCTACCCAGAACGATTCATTGGCTCCTGTAATCGAGTTTATTAAAAGAGATGTGATTCACATGCTGAACACACTTAAGTGGCAGGAAGGGAAGTAAGTGTTGCTTGTCGCTTGTTTTAAGGAACTATAACTATAGTTGATAACGGATGCCAACTGTCTTCGGATTTATAGTTATTGCTACTGGCGCTTTTATTTGCTGGGCCTTTAAAGGTTTTAAAGGCAAATTCAACGACGAGATGGTAGGCCCATATGATCTGTCTTCTCACAAACGCCATAGAAATTTAATAATAGGCACATTAGTTATTGGCTCAGTCCTTTTCGTTCTTACTAAGTATTTTGAAAACAGTCAGCCAGCGCCTAAGGTGATTATTCTTGATAAAAACCTTAAATCTGTTAATTAACTATAGTAGCTAATTGCTTTAGGTTCTCTTCATTCAGGATTTCTTTATGATTTATAGAATCAACGAATCAAACTTAGATATCATAAATCATTTGGTTTTCGATGCCAGTGTTCAATCGGATGACCTTAAGAAGCTAACTATAGATAAACCTATTGAGTTTGAAATAGAGCGAAGATGCCTTGAAGATGTAAACAGGAAACACTTTCTATTCTGGACAACTACAAGTTTTGGCGGTAAAACATCGTTAATCAGATTATTAGGAGTAAGTAAAGTTGAATTCGAAGGAATTGACGAAATGTTTACAGATAACCATTTTATCAATGAGCTCACTTTTAACCCAGAAAGCAAAGTACTTGAGGTGAATACATCTTTTGGCCTATCCGCAAAATTCACATTCAGTAACAAACTTGATGGCCAGTTAATTGATGTAAGGGATAGTGATTATGGAGCTGGCCAACTAATGGGCTCAAAAGGCTTTACAAAAGAAGAATGGGAAGCAAAGGTGAAACTTTCTTCCTAATCCTGTCTATACTTTCCACTCCTGTAAATCCTCAATCAGACAAAATCAGTATCTTTATCTCATTCATAATTCTTAATTCACCCGTAGGTTTTGAGCAACTTCTTCCATACTAAGATCGAGTTTCTGAAAGGGATAGGTCCGATGCGCGCCGAATTGTTGCAGAAGGAGCTCAACATGTACACCTACGGCGACCTGATCCAGCATTACCCTTTCCGTTACTTAGACCGCACCCAGTTTTACCGCATTGCCGAACTCGATGAAAGCATGCCGTATGTGCAGGTGCGCGGACGCGTGCGTGGGAAGCAACTTTTAGGCGAAGGCCGTAAGCAACGCCTGGCTGCTACCTTAGTAGATGAAGCCGGCGACGAGATGGAGCTGGTTTGGTTTAAGGGGGTGAAGTGGATGGAGAAAAGCCTGAAGAACCACACTGACTATATTGTTTTCGGGAAGCCAACTGAGTTTAATGGCAAGTATAATATGGCTCACCCGGAGCTGGAAGAACTGGCCGAAGAAAAGCAAACCACAGCTTTTCTGCAGCCGGTTTATCATACTACCGAAAAGCTTAAAGCCCACCGCATCGACAGTAAAGTAATCTCGAAGTATATCGAGTCGTTACTGAAAATCGCGGCACCTAACATACAGGAAACCCTTTCGCCAGACCTGATAGATCATTACCGACTGACTGACAAACGCAGTGCTTTGCAGAACATCCACTTTCCCGAGTCGGTAGAAAAGTACAATGCAGCTAAGTTCAGGCTTAAGTTCGAAGAGCTTTTTTACATACAGCTTCGCCTGTTGCGCCAGAAAGTAGTGCGCCGCGCCGACCTGGCCGGGCAGGTATTTACACAGGTGCCTACTGTAACGGAGTTCTACAAAAACCACATGTCCTTCGACCTGACCGGGGCACAGAAGCGGGTTATAAAAGAGATTCACAAAGACCTGACCTCGGGCAAACAAATGAACCGCCTGCTGCAGGGCGATGTGGGCTCCGGTAAAACTATAGTTGCCTTCATCACTATGCTTATAGCTGCAGATAACGGGGCACAGTCGGTATTAATGGCGCCAACCGAGATTTTAGCAGACCAGCACTACACTGGCCTTAAGGAATTTGCAGATCGCTTGGGTATAAAGATTGGCAAACTGACAGGCTCCAGCAAAACCAAAGAACGACGCGAACTGCACGAACAACTCCGCTCCGGCGAAATGAAGATGATTGTGGGCACACATGCTTTGCTGGAAGATGTGGTACAGTTCCATAACCTGGGCTTGTGTATAGTGGATGAGCAGCACCGCTTTGGCGTGGAGCAGCGCTCCAAACTATGGCGCAAAAATCCGCGCATAATTCCGCATGTATTGGTGATGACGGCTACTCCTATTCCGCGCACCCTGGCCATGACCTTGTATGGCGACCTGGATGTATCGGTGATAGATGAGATGCCGGCCGGCCGTAAAGAGATCGTAACCGTTCACCGTTTCGATTCTCATCGTTTGCGTGTTTTCCAGTTTGTGAGAGACCAGATAAAGTTGGGCCGCCAGGTATACATAGTTTATCCGCTGATTGAAGAATCGGAGCAGATGGAACAGTATAAAGATCTGATGGATGGCTACGAAAGTATACGGCGGGCTTTCCCGGAGTACCAGGTAAGTATGGTGCACGGCAAACTGAAAGCGCAGGACAAAGATTACGAGATGCAGCGCTTTGTAAAACACGAGACCCAGATAATGGTAGCTACTACGGTTATAGAAGTGGGCGTGAACGTACCGAATGCTTCGGTAATGATCATAGAAAGTGCCGAGCGGTTTGGCTTATCACAGCTGCACCAACTACGCGGGCGTGTTGGTCGTGGCGCAGAGCAAAGCTACTGTATACTAATGACCGGCTATAAACTCAGCAAAGACAGCAAAACCCGCCTGGAAACCATGGTGCGAACTAATAACGGCTTTGAGATAGCTGACATAGACCTAAAATTGCGCGGCCCCGGCGACCTTATGGGCACACAGCAAAGTGGCGTACTTGATCTGCTTATTTCAGACCTTGCCAAAGATGCTCCTATACTTCAGGAAGCACGTGCTGCTGCTCAAAACATTTTACACGAAGACCCACAGCTCGAACATGCTGCACATCAGAACATACGCAGGCACATTCAGTCGTTGAGCGCTAATACTGTAAACTGGAGCCGTATCAGTTAAAACCTTTATTCTATAGTTGCCTGTGTTGCTACAAGTGTTTTTACAGGCTCAACGGGCAAGTCAGTTTCGTGATGCTCCGTACCGCTACTTGTAAGTATCGGTATCGGCTTTACTACGTTGCTTTGCGCCGCACTAACTATAACCTGAGGGTTTTCAGCAGGGCTAGTTATCAGTTTGTCTTCTTTGGTAAATTTGCTTATCAGTAAAAGTGCTGTAAATGCTAGTATCTTAAGTATAAACCTCATTTTAATATTCCTGATAAGGTGTACTACTACCAAAGCTGCAAGTTTCAGCAAGTAATCTGTATTGGGTAGAGTTATTAAAACAAGAGGTGATGATCACTTTTTTGGATGTAATTGACATCTAACAGATGAAAATATTAAACTATAGCTGCATATTCCACAACCGATACTTCTTTCCAAAATCCTATTTATTTCCTATCCATCCCTAAAGATTATACTTTGTTAAAGCAAGCCGCAATTAAAATTTGACTAATGATGTGCTAAGCCTTAAGTTTGAGTTCTGTAAAAGTTTATACCCGTGAAAAACCTGCTATTCATTTTTGTTTTTGTTGCGCTTTCGGTAGCCGCATTTGGTCAGTCCAGGAAAAAAGGAGATGTGCCTTTCGAGTATCATCCTAACTTATCGGAGGACAGGTATAACCAGCGGATCACAAATAAAACGATAGCTACAGGGCCGGAACAGTTTGTAATTCTCAGCCGCAAGGCAAATGGCAACTATGGCGTACAGAAATACGAAGCGGGCCTGGAAAAACAGTGGGATGCAACTATCCCGCTTACCACAGACCAGACAGTGTATGGTTTTTACATTAACAAAGATGCAGCTATAGTTGTAGCACACACTAAAACAGGCGCTACCCAACAGCTGCACGGGTATTTTATAGACTTGCAAAGTGGTGCCATAAAAGACAAGCAGCTGCTGCTGGAAAGTCCTGTTTCGAACCGCGAGCCCGGTATTGCCTACTCACAGGACGGTTCTAAACTGCTTGTTTTTCATTTCCAGGCCGACAATAACTATAAGATCAGGAGTATGAGCGGCTCGTTGTACGACGAGAAACTGGCTAAAATAAAAGACTCCAACTATAGCTTGAACGATGTACGCGATATATTGTCGGTGGATGTGCAGGTAAGTAATACCGGAGAGCAGTATCTGAGTATGATCTCGGATAACATGAACCGCCTGACAGTGCGCCAGTATAATTTGAAAGACCTGAAAGCTAAAGTGATGAGTGTGCTGGTAGGCGGTGTGTTTGGAGGCAAAAAAGTTTACATCATGGATTCCCGGTTTAAGCTGATGAACGATGGCCAACTATACGGAGCCGTAATTACAGCTGAGGAAGCCTCTGGTTTATACTATAGCCTGAAAGCAGTCCGGTTTAACTTTGAGGCGGAGGACATGGTATTTGCCGAAGAGTTTAAATTCACGCCTACTTACCTGGCAAAAATAAATGGCTTAAACAAAATAGACACAAACAAGCCAAAGCGCTTCGAAGACATCTACATCACAGACCTGTTGAAGTCTGCGGATGATAAGCTGATCGTGCTGGCAGAGAAGAAGTACACAATGGGCGGTAAAACATCGCCATACTTTGCCAAAGAGATGCTGCTGTTCGCCTATGATGAGTACATGAATACGGCCTGGAACTCTGTTTTAATGAAACACCAGCAGTCACCCGCCGAAGATGCTTTCTCGGGTATATCGTACACAGCTTATTTAAACGGCAATACCCTGAACCTGCTAACGCTGGAAGAACTTGATGGCAAAAATGACCTTTACCTGCGCCAGATTGATACTAAAACTGGCCAGATAAGCGAGGCAAAAGGAGTACGCCTGAATGTGGCTAACGATAAAGAACTGGCTTATGTAAAAGATTTCACGGCCTGGTTCTCTGATAAAGATGTTGCGGTTGTAGTTCGTCCTAAAAAGCGTGAAGCAGGCCTTAAACTATACCATATTCAGCTGAAATAGTGCCTGAGATATAGTTGTTGTGGCTCTTTGATTGGTGTGGTAGCGGTTGCTTTGTAATGTAGCTTTTTGGTAAAAGATGTCAGCTGCAGGCACATGTGCGAGAAACCTACATAGTTCACGATATCCACATACATGTTAAATTCTTTACGTGAGCCATGCAGCACGCCCAGTTTGTCTACTTTGTAGGTATTCATGGCAGACCATGGCATCCAGCGTACTACTTTTTTATGGCGCAGCATATAGCGGTTAATGGCAACCTCGAGTTGGTAACACTTTAGTCGTTGCTTCAATATTTGCTTCAGATCAGCTGTTTGCAGAATACGTTCACCTGAAAGCAATACATCACTGCGGTACCATTTTACGAACCACGGGGAGTTTATGCGTCGCAGGATTACCATGTCCACTTCATGGCATTCCTTGTAGGCATCCAGGGCAGCTTCAAGTTCTTCTTTTTGCAAACCCTGTAAGTCAGCATCCATCATGAGCAGTGTGGCATATTCCACATATTGTAATCCCTGCTTTATAGCTTTGGTTTTGCCCTGGTTATGCAGCAATCTTATAACTTCTACGGTGGGCCAATTCCTCTCAATATATTCTGCAGTTCCGTCTGTAGATCCATCATCTACACAAATGACCTGCTGTATATATTTTGTGCTGACAATGATGTTGAGCACCCGCGCAATTCGCTCACGTTCGTTGTAACAAGGTATAAGGCAGCTTACTTTCATTAGGTACTATAGGTTAATAGTTTAGGCGCTGCTACTCATACGTAAAACCTGTTCCAGTATTTACATTTTTTCAATATAAATATTATTTTTATTATATTAAATTAAACATATAAAACAAAAAAGGCTTTCCCCTCAGGAGAAAGCCTTTCTAACTATAAATGGTCAGAAATTAATAAACGTATTCGTTTGCCTCGATAAGTGCAGCAGCTATACGGCGGCGCGCTTCTTTTGTGTTAAAGAGGTCTTTTTTGGTGAAGCGTTTTAAACCCATGAACAACAGACGCTGCTCATCGCCTTCGGCCATAGATGCAATGGCTTCTTTACCAGCTATAAACGAAGTATCAACCGCATCATTTACTACCACACGGGCAATATCGATCTGGTTCGCTACAGCTTCTTCGCCTTTATTGGTTACCAGTTTCTCTACACGTAGCAAAGTAGACTCTGCTACATAAGTTTTGATTGCCATATCGGCAATGTTCATCAGTACTTCCTGCTCTTTCGCCAGCGACTGCATATATTTCTGCACCGCTGTTCCGGCTACTAGCAGTATCGCCTTTTTCAGGTTACGGATCGCTTTATACTCAGCAGCAAAAAGGCCGCCTTCTTCTTCCGCTCCGAAATCCGGAATAGCCATCAGTTCATTCTGCACGTTCTGCGCAGGTCCCATCAGGTCAAGCTCACCGTTCATCGCTTTCTTCAGGATCATATCCACGGTAAGCATGCGGTTGATCTCGTTAGTACCTTCAAAAATGCGGTTGATTCGTGAATCACGGTAAGCACGGTCCATTGGGTAATCGGCTGAGAAACCATAACCGCCATAGATCTGCACCCCTTCGTCTACCACATAATCCAGAACTTCAGAGCCTTCTACTTTTAACATTGCACACTCTACGGCAAACTCGCGGGCAGCACCAAGCAAGGCTTCGTTCTCATCTTTGCCGGCTGCCATCAGTTCCTGCTCCATGCGGTAAATATCCATACCGGCACGGTACTGTGCCGACTCTACAGCATAAATCCTGATCGCCTGCTCAGCTAATTTATAACGGATAGCACCGAACTTAGAGATTGGCAGTTTAAATTGGTGACGCTCGTTTGCATACTTCACCGACAGGCTTGCAACACTTTTTGATGCACCCAGCGTAGCAGCGCAAAGCTTGATACGGCCAATGTTCAGGATGTTGAAAGCGATGAGGTGACCTTTACCGATCTCACCCAACACGTTTCCTTTTGGCACTTCACAGTCTGTTAAGAACACCTGGCGCGTAGACGAACCTTTGATACCCATCTTATGCTCTTCGTTACCAAGGCTCAGGCCCGGGTAATCTTTCTCAACTATAAACCCTGTAAACTTATCGCCATCCACCTGTGCAAACACGATAAACACATCGGCAAAACCTGCGTTGGTGATCCACATTTTCTGGCCATTCAGGATGTAATGCGTACCAGCCTCGTTCAGCACAGCTTTGGTTTTAGCAGCTAAAGCATCAGAACCAGATCCTGGCTCCGTTAAACAGTAAGCCGACATCCATTCGCCACTCACCAGCTTAGGAACATACTTCTGCTTCTGCTCTTCGGTACCAAAGTATAAAATTGGCAATGTACCGATACCTGTGTGCGCCGCAAATGCAACCGGGAACGAATGACCACCACCTACTGATTCTGTTACCAATAAGGCTGTATTAAAGTCCATGTTCAGGCCACCGTACTGCTCCGGAATAGACACTGCGAATAACCCAAGCTCACCAGCCTTTTTCATCAGACCTTCCATCAGGCCTTCTTCGTGATTGTCCAGTCTGTCTAATAGCGGGTGCACTTCTTCCTGCACAAAATCGAGGCAGGTTTGCGCCATCATGCGCTGCTCTTCGGTAAAATCTTCGGGCGTAAATACGTCCTGCGGATTCGTTTCCTTTATCAGGAACTCACCACCTTTTAGTATTGCGGCTTTATTTTGAGTTTCCATGGTGATGTATGTTTTAAGGTTTTGGATACAGTTATAGTTAGTTGTTTCAATATTATGCTGGCGCGAGCGTCCTCGCTCGTGTCGAACTATAGTTTGGGCCTCTGGCCCAACTGAGTTACAAACTCAACATCATAGTAAGGCACGAGTTGCAAACTCGCGCCAGCAATTACCTAGCTTACTTCAGCAATTCATAGATACCGGCTACACCCTGGCCGCCACCTACACAGGCGGTTACCATGCCGTACTTTTTACCTAAGCGGCGAAGCTCATGAAACTGCTGAATAGACAGTTTAGCACCAGAGCAACCCAGTGGGTGACCCAATGCAATAGCGCCACCACTTATGTTTAGTTTAGCAGGATCAAAGTCCAGGTGACGCATTACAGCTATAGACTGTGCAGCAAAAGCTTCGTTCATCTCTATCAGGTCAATGTCGTTCAGCGTCATGCCAGCCATTTTCAGGGCTTTCGGAACAGCAGCAATCGGGCCCATACCCATAATGCGTGGATCTACGCCACCTGTGGCATAGCTAACCAAGCGTGCGATCGGCTCAAGATTCAGTTCTTTTACCATGCGTTCGCTCATCACAATTACAAAAGCAGCACCGTCTGATGTCTGAGATGAGTTACCTGCCGTTACCGAGCCACCTGCCGCAAACACCGGCTTCAGGCGAGCTAAGGCTTCCATAGAAGTATCAGCCCGTGGGCCTTCATCAGTATCTACAACATAACTGCGGGTTTTCTTTTTGACGTTCTCATCCAGGTAAGTTTCCTCTACCGTAATCGGCACGATCTGCTCTTTAAAATAACCATTCTTAATCGCGTTGATAGCCTTTTGGTGCGAGTGGTAAGCAAACTCATCCTGGTCTTCACGTGAAACCTTATAGTCTGCGGCTACTGCTTCAGCTGTTAAGCCCATGCTCAGGTACCAGTCCGGGTTGTTTTTAGCGATCTTATAGTTAGGAACAGTTTTCCAGCCAGCCGTTGGCACCAGCGACATAGACTCCGTACCGCCAGCAACTATACAATCGGCCATACCAGCTGAGATACGGTTTGCGGCAATAGCTATAGTTTCCAGTCCGGATCCGCAGTAACGATTCACCGTCATACCACTTACAGATAGTGGCAATGACAACAGGGAGATCATTCGACCGATCTGAAGGCCCTGCTCTGCCTCCGGCACAGCGTTACCAACTATAAGGTCGTCAACACGCTCCGGATCTAAGCTTGGCACAGAAGCCATTAAGTGTTTGATGACATCAGCGGCCAGGTCATCAGGTCTGGTGAACCGAAATCCGCCACGGCCCGCTTTACCCACGGCGCTACGAAATCCGGCTACGATATATGCATTGTTCATATTTTCTAATTGCTAAATTGTTAAATGGTTGATTGTTGATTTCTCTTTTAAGAGCTTAATCATTAGTCATTACCCATTATTCATTAACATTAATTTCTCAGCGGCTTGCCTGTTGTCAGGATACTCTGAATACGCTCCAGCGTTTTACGCTCCCCTGTCAGCGACAAGAAGGCTTCACGCTCCAGATCCAGCAGGTATTGCTCACTCACCTCTGTTGGTGCAGACAAGTCGCCACCGCACATTACATAAGCCAGTTTCTGAGATATTTTCAGGTCGTGCTCCGACATGTAACGGCCGGTAAACATGGCGTTGGCACCCGTCAGGAACATACCTAACGCACCTTTACCCTGTACTTTAATGTTTGTGCGTTGTACCGGTTTCGTGTAACCAGCTTCAGCCAGAAGTATAGCCTGCGCTTTGGCGTCGGCTATCAGGCGGTTACTGTTTATAGTTATGCCATCCGATTTGCGCATAAAGCCCAGGTCTACCGCTTCTTTAGCCGACGTAGAAACCTTTGCCATACCGATATTCAGGAACACGTTTTTCAGGTCGTTGTACTCGATATCGCCATCAGCATACATATCAGCCGCACGTAACGTCATTTCTTTGGTACCGCCACCACCTGGTATCAGACCAACACCGAACTCTACCAAGCCCATGTAAGTCTCAGCAGCAGCCTGTATATGATCGACGTGCAGGTTAAGTTCGCAGCCACCACCTAGTGTTAAACCATGCGGTGCACCCACAACAGGTATAGCTGAATAACGCATGCGCATCATAGTGTTCTGGAACTGGCGGATGATCATGTTCAACTCATCGTAATCCTGATCCAAGGCATACATGTAGATAAGGCCCACGTTGGCACCGGCAGAGAAATTAGCTCCCTGGTTACCTACTACCAATCCTCGGAAATCCTTCTCAGCTAAATCTATACCTTTGTTCAGCGCCATGATCACGTCGCCGCCCATGGTGTTCATTTTGGTATGGAATTCTACGTTCAGGATGCCATCGCCCAGGTCAGTTATAGTTGCGCCGGTGTTTTTCCAGATGACGTTGTTGCCACGCAGGTTCTCCAGTATAATAAAGTTCTCGGCGCCCGGTATAGCTTTGTATGCTTTGCTTTGGATGTCGTAGTAACGGCGCTGGCCATCCTGTACAATGTAGAAGGACTCTTTGCCTTTGTTCAGCATCTCCTCTACCCAGGCGGCAGGCTGATAGCCGTTCTCGATCATGCGCTGGACGCCTTCACGTGCACCAATGGCATCCCAGTACTCAAACGGACCAAGCTCCCAGCCAAAGCCGGCACGCATGGCGTCGTCTATTCTGTAAAGTTCGTCGGATATCTCAGGTATGCGGTTGCTCACGTACTGGAACAAGCCGTAAAGCGACTCGTTGAAGAACTGAGCTGCTTTGTCTGATTGACCAGAGAAAGTTTTCACACGCTTCTTTAGGTCTTCGATTGGCTTTAGTACTTCCAGGCTCTGGAACTTAGCTTTCTGCTTTGGTCCATACTCCAGCGTATTCAGGTCCAGCGTCAGGATCTCGGTTTTGCCTTTAGCATCTTTGGTTTTCTTGTAGAAGCCCTGACCAGTCTTATCGCCCAGCCATTTGTTCTCAACCATTTTCTGCAGGTAGCCCGGCAACTGGAACAGCTCACGCGACTCATCCTTTTCACCAGTCTGGTAAAGACCGTTTGCTACGTTAGCCAACGTATCCAAACCAACCACATCCAACGTTCTGAAAGTAGCCGACTTCGGGCGACCGATGATCGGGCCGGAAATTCTGTCTACTTCGTCTACATTCAGGCCCAGCTTGTTCATTACCTGCAGGCCCTGCATAATAGCGTAAATACCCACACGGTTTGCGATGAAAGCAGGCGTATCTTTAGCCAGCACTGTAGTTTTACCTAAGTATAGATCACCGTAATGCATCAGAAAATCAACTATAGCCGGATCGGTTTCAGGCGTTGGGATGATCTCCAGAAGTTTTAGGTAGCGTGGCGGATTAAAGAAGTGTGTGCCGCAGAAGTGTTTCTTAAAGTCATCAGAGCGCCCCTCCAGCATCATGTGGATCGGAATACCCGATGTGTTGGAAGAGATAAGTGTACCCGGCTTACGATGCTGCTCTACCTGGTCGTACACGATCTTTTTAATTTTCAGGTTCTCTACTACCACCTCAATGGTCCAGTCGGCAGTAGCGATGTCCTTCATGTTGTCTTCGAAGTTACCGGTTTGTATCAGACTGGCGTCTGACTTGCGGTAAAGCGGCGACGGGTTTGAAGTAATAGCAGCCTTTAGCGAACTATCAACTATACGGTTGCGCACAGCTTTGCTTTCCAGTGTCAGGCCTTTCTTCTCTTCGTCGGGCGTTAACTCTTTTGGTACGATGTCGAGCAGCAGCACCTGCACCCCGATGTTGGCAAAGTGGCAGGCAATGCGCGAGCCCATTACACCGGAGCCGAGTACGGCTACTTTCTTTATTATTCTCTTCATAGAATAGCTATAGTTGTCTATGGTTTAAAAGATCTCTTTGTTCTCGATCAGGCCCTGAATGCGGCCGCATACTTTAAAAAACACATCCAGTTCTTCCTGGGGTACCTGCTCTCGCACCTTGTGGTTAAAGTGCAGCACCGTCTTCCGCGATACTTCTTTCTTCTGCAGTCCTTTTTTTGTCAGGAAAATGCGCACCAGTCTTTTATCGCTTGGGTCAGAAACTTTAAAGATGAGTTTCTTTTCCTCCATGCTTTTCAGGATGCGGGTAAGGCTGCGTGCCTCCAGGCCAAGTAAGGGAGCAATTTTGGTAGCAGGGGTACCGGCCTCCTGGTCTATGTTTAACAACACAAACCCTATAGATGTTGTAATGTCGTTTTTAGCGGCCTCGGTATTATACATACGCGATATGGCATGCCAACAAACCTTCACATTATAGTCTACTGTTTCTTCTGGCTTCATGTATAAATGATGGTATATACCAAATATAGAAATAAATGTTATGCAAGCATACTATTTTAAGAAATTTATTCGGCATGCATAAAATATAGTACGAAAGAAGCGCTTTACAGATACTATAGTTTGAAACAGAAACGGTTAAAAACAAAAAAGCCCTTCCGGCGATGGAAGGGCTTTAGTATTAAAGGCTATCAAGTAACCTATTATAGTCTCTAGGTTTGAACTCTGCTGAGGGTGGAATTATAACATCTTTGGTAGTTTTGAATCTATGGTTAGCACTTTGTTTCATCTCCTGAGCTTCAACAAGCTCCATTAAATTCCAGATATTTCGCATTACTTTCTCATCAAGATATCCTTTCATACTAAGCCCACCATTATACATAGTAAAGTAAATGTTTACTTCAGGTGCATCTTCCGCATCATATTCAGCAAACTTTAACTTATTAAAATCAATGGAATTGAGGATTGCGTAAACTGTATTCATACTTTGAGCATTAAGCTTACCTGTATAGTTTGCTTTTATAGTTGGCATGAAACGCTCTCGCAAACGATAGTAAAAAGTACTGTCTGCTAATATCTCAACATCTTTATCATATTTATCACGGCTCATACCATAGCGAATAGAAAACGTGATCTTATTAAAATAACTGTCTCTTTGATATACAGACATTACTGGGTCACTACTTTCCACAACTATAGTTTCAGCCTGCTTCTTGTCCTGACAGGAAAAACAAAGTACAGTTAGAAGTATAAATACATATCTGCTCATAGCAACTACAGTTAGGCTCAAAAAAATCATCCTGAAAGGGCCTGAGTCAGTAGCAGGTGTTCAACCTACCTTTAACAAAGATCCTTTCAGGATGACATTACCGATAGTAAACTATAGCTTTAGCTACAAGAGCAGCTATAGTTTATAATTTAAAACATGCTGTCGATCTCTTTTTTATAGTTTGCAGAGATGATCTTACGCTTCACTTTAAGGGTTGGAGTAAGTTCGCCGCTCTCTACGGTCCACATATTCGGGATCAACTTAAACTTCTTAACGGTTTCGTACTGGGCCAGGCCGTGGTTGGCTTTCTCTATCTCACGCTTAAATTTATCCAGGATCTCCGGCTTCGTGATCATTTCGGCATCAGTAGTGTAAGGAATGTGCTTGTGCAGGCAGTAATCCTGTAAACCCATAAACGACGGAACTATAAGCGCAGCAGCATATTTCTGTCCGTCGCCTACAACCATTACCTGCTCAATTACCACAGACTCTTTCAGCTTATTCTCGATTGGCTGTGGGGCCACATACTTACCGCCCGATGTTTTAAACATCTCTTTCTTACGGTCAGTGATCTTCAGGTATTTGCCGTGCACCATTTCGCCAATGTCACCTGTATGGAACCAGCCTTCGCTGTCTATCACCTCGGCAGTTAGTTCAGGTTTGTTATAGTAGCCTTTCATTACATGTGGTCCGCGGGTAAGTATTTCGCCGTCTGCTTCAGCAATCTTCACCTCAACATTATCCAGCGGCAAACCAACTGTACCGATCATGTTGTTTTCAGGCTCGTAGCGGTTAAAGGTAATTACCGGGGATGTTTCTGTCAGGCCATAACCCTCCATAACCCTTATGTTGGCAGCCCAGAACACACGTGCCAGGCGTGGCTGCAACGCAGCACCACCCGAAACGATAGCGATCACATTACCGCCCAGTGCTTCGCGCCATTTACTGAAGATAAGCTTGTTGGCAAGAGCCAGCTGCTGGTTGTACCACCAGCCATTGTCTTTCTGGGTATCGTACTTAAGGCCAAGCTCCAACGCCCAGAAGAACAGCTTACGCTTCACGCCTGTCAGCTCCATACCTTTGGCCACGATCTTGTCATACACTTTCTCAAGCAGGCGAGGCACGGTTGTAAATATGTGTGGCTGTACTTCTTTCAGGTTATCAGCTACCTTTTCTATACTTTCGGCATAGTAGATAGACACCCCGATACGCATGTACATATACAATAGCATTCGCTCAAAAATATGGCACAGCGGCAGGAAGCTCAGGGCACGGTGCGAATTGTTTACCGGCACATAGTTTACAATGCCCTGCACGTTGCTTACAATGTTATCGTGCGTCAGCATCACGCCTTTCGGGTTTCCGGTAGTTCCGGAAGTATAAATAATGGTCAGGATGTCTTCAGGAGCAACCGCATTACGCAGCGCATTCATCTGGTCCATGTTTTCCGCCGACTTACCCATCTCTACTACTTCAGACCAGTGCTTGGCGCCATGCACCTCATCAAATGTATAGATCTCTTTTACACTGTCCATGCCTTCGGTAGCGGCTACCACTTTATTGTATAGTTCGCTGTCGGCAACAAATATGGCTTTTACTTCTGCATCGTTAAAAATGTAGCGGTAATCTTCAACAGTTATAGTTGGGTACATCGGCACGCTTATAGCGCCAATCTGCTGTATACCGAAATCCGCAAATACCCACTCCGGGCGGTTAAAAGAGATAATAGCTACCTTATCATTTTTGCCTATGCCCAGCTTAAGCAGGCCAAGCCCCACAAGGTTTGCCATGTTCTGCACATCCTGGGTACTGTATTTTACCCACTGGCCTTCCCGCTTTACGGCAAGGCAATCTTGGTTAGGAAAGTTGTTTAACTGATGCGACAAAAAGTCAATGGTGCGGGTAATGCTCATGCTGTTTATATCTTTAGATAGCGTGTAACCTGTAACTATAACTGGGGCCGGATTTTTGTTAGCGGCTCATCATTAGTGCATTTTAATTATTTTTTTTTATTTCTCCCACTTTCGCTCTCATAAATATTTAATATGAGTTATATTACACTCATTAATTTACCATTACCTGGCTACGTGTGGGCACCTATAGTTGCCACCCAGCAGTTATGGTATTTTAAAAGCAAAGTAAAGCAGACACCGCATGAACCTGTCGATCTTTTTCGAACCGCTGAACGAAGACATTTTTGCAGCACTTAACAAGCCCCGCACCCTGGGCTCCTATATCAGCCGATTTGTAAGCAAGTTTCCCGACTGGCGGTCTGCAGATATCGCTATAGTTGGCATAAACGAAACACGTGGCAGCGGTAACGAAGAGAACACAGAAGCAGCATTGGCTCCTGCCCGTGCCGTACGAAAAAAACTGTACACCCTGAACAAAGGGGCAGGCAGCTGCAACATAGTAGATCTGGGCAACCTGAGACCCGGAATTACCCTCGATGATACGTACCTGCGCCTGAAAGAGATCGTGGAAGTACTTATCTCGCATGGCACTATACCTGTAATTATAGGCGGATCGCATGACCTGGAATATGGCCAGTTTATGGGCTACGAGCACCTGGAGCGTGTGGTAAACATGGTGACCGTAGACAGCAGCGTAGACATGACCGAGGATGCCGATGCCAACCCCAATAAAAAGCAGCTGCGCACGATACTGATGCATGAGCCCAATTACCTGTTCAGCCTTGGGCAGATCGGGTACCAGTCGTATTTAGTAGAGCCGGAAGTAATGGCCACGCTCGAGAAAATGCATTTTGAAGCGTACCGCGTAGGCGAAGTGCACCGCAATGTACAGGAGATGGAGCCTGTCGTGCGCCTGGCCGACCTGCTAACTATAGATGTAGCTGCCATCAGGCACCAGGATGCACCGGGGTACGAACCTGCCAACCCGTTTGGCTTAACTGGCGAAGAAGCCTGCCAACTATGCTGGTACGCCGGCCTGAACGACAACCTGACCTCGCTTGGCATTTATGAATACAACCCAGCCGTGGATGAACGCGAACTGACAGCCATGACCGTTGCAACAATGATCTGGTATTTTATTGAAGGGTTTTACCACCGCAAGAACGAGATCAGCTTTAACAGCAAACAGTTTACAAAATACGCCGTTGCCTTCAATGACAACCCAGACAGGATGGTATTCTATAAAAGCAAGCAAAGCGAAAAGTGGTGGCTTGAAGTAGAATCGCTTACAGAAGGTAAGGCTACCCGCGTGGTACCTTGCAGCTACGAAGATTACCTTCAAGCAACCAAAGGCGAAGTACCAAACCGCTGGATACTGACACAGGCAAGGATCGGGTAGTGTTTTATCCGGAAATCTGAAGATGTAAGAAATTGAAACTAGAAACTCTAAAAATAAACTATAGTTTTAAGGCAGCATTATTTTACTGCTCAGCAAACACACCTAAAGTACTATAGAATTATAACCATAGCTGCCTCTTAAAATATCCGTACCCGAACATGACCTTACCCGAATACACTTTACAGCAGCTTGCCTCGCGCAACGGACAGGACAGAGATGAGGTTTGGGTGGCGTATAAAGGTGTAATTTATGATGTCAGAAAGTCGAGGTTGTGGCGCACGGGCAACCATTATGAGCACTGGGCAGGCCAGGACCTGACAGAAGAATTAAAAGATGCACCGCATACTGAATATGTTTTTGATAAATTTGAGGCGATCGGGGTCGTAAAGAACTCCGTGTACCGTACAGAACAATCCGGATAACTGATATCCGCAACTATAAATAAACAACAACTTTTATTTTACCTTACAGCATATGGTTCTTATTGCAGATAGTGGCTCTACAAAAACAGACTGGAACGCTCTAAACCAGACAGAAGTGTTACAGAATGTACAGACAGTGGGTTTTAACCCGATGTACCAGGAAACAGAAGATATTTTTGAGGAGCTCAGCAAATCCCTGCTCCCGAATCTGAACGATAAGAATCCATCGGCTATATATTTTTATGGTGCAGGTTGCAGTTCACCGGAGCGTAACAAGAAAGTTTCAGATGCCCTGGAGCTTTTGTTCCCCGGAAGTGAGATACACGTTGACCATGACCTGCTGAGTGCAGCACGTGCGCTTTGCGGACATAACCCGGGCATTGCCTGTATATTGGGTACCGGCTCTAATACCTGCCTTTACGATGGAGCTCAGATCACAGACAACGTGCCATCGCTGGTTTTTTTACTGGGCGACGAAGGCAGTGGCGCTTACCTGGGTAAGTTACTGATGCGTGCTTACTTCTACCGCGAGATGCCTGAAGAACTGGCGCAGTCACTGAAAAACACCTATAACATTACTAAAGACGAATTTCTGGATACAGTTTATAGCGCTGAAGTGCCAAGCCGTTATATGGCCACATTTGCCAAGTTTGCACACGACAAGCGCAAGCACCCGTTTATAAAGGAGCTGATCTATACTAACTTCGAAAACTTTTTTGAGCGCCACGTGCTAAAATACAAAGGTCACATGGAGCTGCCTGTAAACTTTGTAGGCTCTATTGCTTTCTATTTTTCAGAGAACCTGAAAGTAGCTGCACAGAAGTATGGCCTCCGCATCGAAACGATCATCCAGAGCCCAAGCGAAGGCCTTATCAAATACCACCAGGAACTGCTCGAAAAATTCGGCATCCCTAAAAAAGCATAACTATCTAATTCGTAATTCATCATTTATACTGTGTCTACTACCGAATCAGCATCTAACTACGACCGCCTGGAGCAAATGCCTGTTCGCCAGTTATTGGAGAGCATTAATAACGAAGACAAAACCGTTCCGCTGGCTGTAGAGAAAGCAATTCCGCAACTGGAGTTACTGGTTAATGCTACCGTAGAAAGATTGCAGCAGGGTGGCCGACTGTTTTATATCGGTGCCGGCACCAGTGGTCGTTTGGGTGTGGTAGATGCCTCGGAATGCCCGCCCACCTATGGCGTGCCACATGGCATGGTGATAGGCCTGATTGCAGGTGGCGACGCAGCCATACGCAAAGCCGTAGAATTTGCAGAAGATGATGAACAGCAAGCCTGGAAAGACCTGCAGCAACATAACATTACAGATAAAGATATAGTGGTAGGCATAGCCGCTTCCGGACGTACACCTTACGTGATCGGGGGCCTGAATACCTGCCGCGAAAATGGCATAGCTACCGGCTGCATCGTTTGCAATGCCGGTAGCGCCGTTGCCGCCGCCGCCGATTACCCCGTTGAGGTTGTGACCGGCCCTGAGTTTGTAACCGGCAGCACCCGCATGAAAGCCGGAACTGCCCAGAAGCTTGCCCTTAACATGCTCACCACATCTACTATGATAAGGCTAGGCAGGGTTAAAGGCAACAAGATGGTGGATATGCAATTATCGAACTTAAAGCTGGTAGACCGCGGCACACGTATGCTGATGGAAGAACTGCAACTGGCCCGGCCCGAAGCTGCTGCCTTATTACAAAAATACGGAAGTGTACGTGCGGCTATAGTTGCCTACCGAAACGGCGATACACAGGCGTAACTATAGTTTGTTATTTTTTAGCTGCAAGTGCTGTTTCTGCCAATACTAATCCACGGGTAAGCTCTTCGGCAGCATCTCTGCCTGGCACAATAAAATTAGTTACCGACCATTTATATCCCAGCTTAAAACGGTTATCGCTTAAACTATAAAGTACTTTCCGACGGTAGTCATCTACAGGCTCCAGGCCTATTTCGGCACGTAGATCGTTTACTGTCTTCTCTTCTTTCTTACTCAGGTCCTCTACCAGGTATTTATTCAGTGCTTTCAGTTTTTTGTCGCCTTCGCAGTCTTTTTTGTTAGTACAGGCTACGCGCACCAGCGCCCTGGTTTTATAATAGCGTGTGCCTTTTTGCGTTTCCATGAGGTAAGCTGCTGCTTGCGGCGATAACCTCCCATTTTGTACAGCCTCCTTTAATATCTCTGAAAAATCGAAGCCTTTTTTGGCGGTGGTCTGTCGCTGTATAACTATACTAAACCGTGGCAGCTGTTCTATAGTATCGCCAACACCAATCAGTTTCTCACCGGGGTAGCCATGTTTCTGTATCGCTCTGAGCAGGTTGTCTACGTTGTCGTTCTCAATTTTACGAAGGGTATCGGCATATACCCGCAGACCACCTTCCGCAAACCTGAAATATCTGTCACGGGCGTATAGCTCGTCCAGATCGGCTCTTACATCCAGGTTAGCGCGGCGTTTAAATTTCTTGCGGTACTTCGGGTATTTCTTCTGCAGCTTTTCCCACTCCTTCGATTCGTGCAACGGCTTAAATACTTCCTGCTTTTCTAGATAAGAAAGCTTCACTCCTTTCAGTGCAAGCTCCTCCAGGTAAGTAAAGGTATGTTTATAGTTCTCTGAAAGAGTAGCGCACACGGCGGCGTTATAGTAGTCGCGGGCAAAGGGCTCCGGCACTGCCTTAAAAGCGGCGGCATATTTATCAAGGGCAGCACTATACTCTTTGTTAAGCACCAGCATTTCAGCCTCGTATATGACCGGGTAATAGGCTTTTATGTAATCTGCATCTTTCTTTTCGGCGCTTGCCTGCTGCACCAGTAATACAACAAAAAGCAATAACAGCAGACGTGAGAATTTAAGGGGCATAACTGAGAACATACTACATGCAAGGGTAAAATGGCAGGCTATGCTGCCGCTACTATTATCTTTCGGGTTGTGACATAAATCTTTCAGTACTATACTCTGAAGCAACAACTATAGTTTAAAGCTATAGTATATCCAAAACAGAAACAGGTACTTTGCAGACTGCAGCACAGCCTGTGTTATCCTTTAACGCTAGATTTTTACGTTTATGCATACTATAGAGCCTTTTTATAACTGGCTGGAACTATACAGTGCCTCCGAAGACCCGCGTTCGCCGTTATATGGTGCCGAAAATAGTCTCTCGCAATATACCAATACCATTTATGGTTATTACATCCATCCGCAATGGGATGAGATAGATTCTGAAACGCTCTTCATAAAGATACTATTTACAGACTATGAATTAGGCTTTGCCGTGATCGAGTTTATAGGCGAATGGAACGACACGCTGCATAACGATATTATGAAGCTGAAGCGCAACATCATAGACCCCATGATACAGGAAGGCATCAAACATTTTATACTGATCGGCGAGAATGTATTCAACTTTCATGGCTCCGAAGACGATTACTACGAAGAGTGGTTTGAGGATGTAGAAGACGGCTGGATCGTGGCCATCGGTTTCCAGGATTTTGTGCTGAACGAGATGAAAAGCTATAACCTGGACTATTACCTGAACTATGGCGGCAACCTGGAAATGGTAAACTGGCGAACCTTGGCTCCCAAACGGCTTTATGCCCTGATAAACGCCATGATGCAGCGGCGGCTAGGGGCATAAACTATAAAGGCGGCCCTGGAATACCAGCGCCGCCTTTATAGTTGTAATGTATTGCTACTTATTGAACAACAGTAGTTGTATCGTCCATGTCATCTGCAGCATCTTCCATATCGTCTGCAGCTTCTTCAGCATTGTCTTCTGCTTCTTCTACTACTTCTTCCTGCTCTTCAGCTTGGTTTTCAGCAGGCGAGTCGCAAGATGCAAAAGTAAACAGGCCAGCGGCCATTAGCATAAAAATTGGCTTTTTCATGATGTATTTGTTTTGGTTTAAATCACTTTTATAGCTGCCTGCTTTACATAAGCAAGCTTTAGCTAATATGACAACGAATACGGGAATACATCTATATAGTTTTAAAATATATAGTTTTAAAAGCAAAAAGGCACCTGAGTTATCAGGTGCCTTTCTTTCCCTGGCCATGCGCCAAGCGGTTACTGTTGCTAATTAAAGAGCAGCAGAAGCTGAATCAACTGGTACAGTTGTAGTGTCAACTTCCATAGAAGTTGTGTCTTCAACTACAGTTTCTTCTACTGTAGTTTCAGTAGTTTCAACTTCAGTAGCTGTTTCTTCTGCATTGTTGCAAGATGCGAAAGCGAAAAGACCAGCAACGAATAATAAACCGAATACTTTTTTCATGATGTTTTGTTGTTTTTTTGAAAACGAGTTACAAATATAGCACTATATTTCAATACACTAATTTTCTGCAAATTATTTTTTTATTTCTTTTTGAATAACACCTTTATCGGCACACCTTTAAAGCCAAAATGCTCCCGGATACGATTCTCCAGGTAACGTGTATAGGCTTCTTTAATATACTGCGGCAGGTTACAGAAAAAGGCAAACGTTGGGTTGTGCGTTGGCAACTGGGTCACATACTTTATCCTGATAAACTTACCTTTAATAGCCGGCGGCGGATAACGCTCTATATCAGGCAGCAAGGCATCGTTTAACTTAGAAGTAGGTATTTTCTGTGTCTTGTTGTCATACACTTCCATGGCCACTTCTATGGCTTTGTGAATACGCTGCTTGGTAAGCACCGAAGTAAAGATAACCGGCACGTACTTTATTGGCGCGATCTTATCCAGTATCTCTTCTTCAAACTCTTTTGTTGAGTTCGTATCTTTTTCTACCAGGTCCCATTTGTTAACCAGGATCACAATGCCTTTGCGGTTCTTTTCGGCCAGGGTAATAATGTTTACGTCCTGCGCTTCAATACCACGCGTAGCGTCAAGCATTACAATACACACATCAGCATCTTCCAGGGCACGCACCGAGCGCATCACCGAATAGAATTCGATATCTTCGCTTACTTTGCTCTTACGACGCAGACCAGCTGTATCAACTATAATAAACTCTTTACCAAACGCATTGTAGTGCGAGTGGATGGCATCGCGGGTAGTACCGGCAATATCTGTTACTATATTTCGCTCTACGCCCAGCAGCAGGTTCACAAAAGATGATTTACCTACGTTCGGGCGGCCCAGCACTGCGATCTTAGGAATACCGGCAGTCGGGTCTTCAATGCCTTCGTCTTTAAAGTGCTTTACTACTTCATCCAGCAGGTCTCCGGTTCCGGAACCGCTCTGCGAGGAAATGGCGAAGATCTCTCCGTCAATACCCAAGGAGTAAAACTCTCCTACCTGATGCGCACGCGCGTTCGTATCGGCCTTGTTGGCTACTACATAGATAGGCTTATCTGAGCGGCGCAGTACGCTGGCAAATTCTTCGTCCAAGCCTGTAAGGCCGGCGTCCACATCTACCATAAACAGGATCACGTCGGCTTCTTTTATAGCCAGTTCTACCTGCTTATTAATTTCACCTTCAAAAATATCGTCGGAGCCATGTACATAACCACCGGTGTCAATTACTGTAAAGAACTTACCGCACCACTCGCCGTGGCCGTAGCTTCTGTCGCGGGTCACGCCGCTTTCGTTATCCATAATAGCCTGTCGACGTCCGACAAGGCGGTTAAATAATGTAGACTTACCCACGTTCGGGCGGCCTACAATCGCAATAATGTTTGTTGACATTATTAAAATATAAAATAGTTAAAGTGCCCCCGGAGCACCTTGCCCCGAAGCTTTAATACATGCGCCTACTTACTCGTTATAGCCAAATCGCCTTAAAAGCTTTTGGTCTGTTCGCCAGTTTTCGTTCACGCGCACATACAAATCAAGAAATATCTTTTTCTGGAAGAACTGCTCCATATCCAAACGAGCCTGCGTACCCACTTTTTTCAAAGCTTCGCCTTTGTTGCCGATCACAATGCCTTTCTGACTTTTGCGCTCCACACTAATCTCGGCCCTGATACGAATGATCTCTTCTTCCTCTTTAAATTCCTCTATCACCACTTCGCAGCTGTAAGGAATCTCTTTTTTATAGTTCAGGAAAATCTTCTCCCGGATGATCTCCGACACAAAGAAACGCTCCGGCTTATCAGTCAGTTCATCTTTTGGGTAAAAAGCAGGATGTTCCGGCAAATAATGCAGCAATCGCTGAAATAACTGGTCAAGCCCGAAGTTATGAAGTGCTGAGATCGGGTGAATTTCCGTCGGGTTCATTTTCTCCTGCCAGTAAGCCACCTTCTGCTGCACTTCCTCTTCTGTTGCCTGATCGATCTTGTTGATCAGTAGCAGGATTGGGACCTGCGCATATTGTAGCCTTTTGATCACATCATCCTCATCGTGCTGCTCATAAATATCCGTCACAAACAGAATTACATCAGCATCTTCCAGCGAGGTTCGCACAAAACTCATCATCGACTCGTGCAAGGCATACTGTGGTTTGATGATACCCGGCGTATCCGAATACACGATCTGGAAGTCGTCGCCATTCAAGATACCCATGATACGGTGGCGGGTGGTTTGCGCTTTAGATGTGATGATTGACAGCTTTTCGCCTACCAGCGCATTCATCAGCGTAGATTTACCTACGTTCGGCTTACCAACTATACTTACAAAACCGGCCTTGTGCGGAGTCTCTGCCATACTCTAAAATTTAAGGATGCAAAATTACTTCTTTTTTACGAGACCGCCTGCCATTAGCTGAATAATTGATTGACAGGTTGATAGGTTTGTGATGGATTTATAGTTTTATAGTTTCAATTTGTCATCCCAAGCGCTAGCCGAAGGATCTTATATGTGCTATAGTTGAAGTTGATTATTCTATAGTTAGAGTTCTTACAACCCGAAACAAGACGCAAAGTATTGCGTGTCTACAATCTCATTCTGTAGGGAAGGGAACTATAGAACAATGGTCTAACTATAACAATAGCAGAAGTATCCCCTTGAGGACAAGTGAGAACAGGAGTTCGAAACTTGCGAGCATAGCTCAATAGGAGTGTCTATACGCAAACAATGAGACTATAAAACTAACTATAGCAAAGTCCGAAAAGCTCCCCGCCTTAGACTACCGAGAAGCGATTTCGAAGGTAGCGAGCGTAGCTCTGAGAGGTTGGGGGTGGTTGGATAAAGGCAACTATAAAACTATAGCTATCGCTTTTGCCATGCCTGTCCCTGTCGGCCCAGTTGAGTCAGGAGACTCAACATCCACCGTAAGTCACGAGTCTGGAGACTCGCGCCAGCTCTTGAAGAAATCTACAAAAAAACTTACATCCTAAAAGAAACTATAAAAACAGGAAAGCCTGCTCCAGTGGAGCAGGCTTTCCTGTTTTTATAGTTAGCTGGTAGCTTACTTTTTCTTTGCAGATTTGTTGATCTCAGCAAGAGCGGCTTTTGCCTGTTCGTTGCTGCCATCTAATTTTAACACTTCGTTATAGTGCTTAATAGCTAAGTCTCTGTTTGGTTTAACTACATAGTAGTAGTATCCCAAGTAGTTGTTAGCATCTACAAGTGCTGCCTTGTATTTATCTGGCTCAGCCGAAGCTAGCTTAATAAACTCTTCGAAGTGAGGTTTTGCTAAACCGCCTGTGCTTTCAGTATCCAGGTTGGCATTGGCAAGTCCTCTCCAGTAGTGGCCATATGCATATGTTGGGTTACTTGTAGTAACGTTTGCATATGTTTCATCAGCCTTCTTAAAGAAACCTACTGCTTTCTGCTCGTTCTTAGCTTCTCTTGCATCTGCACCGGCCTGCATATAAATGTTACCCATGTAATAGAAGTCAGCATTAGAAGGCTCTGTTCTCTCGCGCTTCTTATCATATACCGCTACAGCTTTATCATACTGTCCTGCTTTTGCATAAGCCGAAGCAAGTTCCTGGTATATCTCTACTTTATCAGGGTTCAGATCAAGCGCTTTCTGCAGGTTTTCAGTCGCTTTGGCGTGCTGGTTGTTCTTGCTCAGGATACGGCCATAGTACTCATAGTCTTCAGCGATAAGCTTATCCTTACCAACTTTCTGAATATAACCTTCCATTGCCTGTAAAGCTTTCTCTGGCTGACCTAGCTCTAAGTAAGAATAAGCCTGCAGACGGTTCATTACCGTGTTATTCGGATCTGTCTTCAGTACTTCCTGTACTTCCTTCAACGTCTGGTCGTAGTTCTTGGTCAGGAACAGGAATGACGCATATTTTGCTTTTGTCTCAGGAGAATCCTCAGCCATATCTACATACTTCTTGAATGTAGAAAGAGCTTTGTCGTACTGGCCTGCAAAGTAATATAGTTCACCCAAGTCTCTGTAAGCCGGCGCAAAGTTAGGATCGATAGAGATCGCTTTCTGGAATGCCTGCTCAGCTTCTGTATAGTTTCTTGAACGTGTATACAGCTGACCTATTCTAAGGTGAGCGTTCGGATTGTTGGCATTGATTCGTACAGCATTGTCATAAGCTGTCATCGCTTCGCCACCTTTTTTAAGGTCCAGCTGCGCATCACCCAGCATCAGGTAAGCACTTGTGTTGTTCTTATCACGCTGAACAGCTTTTTGCAGGTAGCCTACTGCTTTCTGAAGATCAGCATCTGTGCGCTCAGGAGCATTTATGTAGCCTTCAGCAACAGCTGTAAGTACAGCAGCATCTTTAGACTTGCTAAGCTTAAGAGCCTGGCCAAATTGTTTTTCAGCTTCCGCTCTGTTACCCTGGCTCATAGCAACCTTACCTAAACCAGCAAAGTTGATAGCCGACTTTTTATTTTTGGCTATACCCTGGTTAAAGTAATAGTTAGCTGAATCTAATTTCTCAGTTTTAAGATATATGTCACCTAATGTATAATAAGCGTTATCTGCTTTCTTGTCGTTAAGCTGCTTTTTATAGATAGATTTTGCCTCTTCATAGCGCTCCATTTCTAATGCTTTCTTTCCTGCATCACCTGTCTGTGCAAAAGCAGCAGCAGTTGGGAAGGCAGTGGCCATCAGAAGGATATACTTCCAGTTGTTTGTCATTGTAATTTGCTTGTTAAGGTTATATTAATTGTACTAAAATTGAGTAAAGGTTCTTCGTTTACTGTATACCTACTACGCGCACTGGCATTGTGGCAGGCACTAAGCCGGATTTAAGTATTATACGTTGTCCCTGGTCCCCGGCTACGTATGATGCAAAACCTGTGCCAAGGCCGGCGCGACCTTCCGTACTTATGATATAAATGTACCTGCGCAGTGGGTAAGTGCCCTGTGCAATGTAGGCCTGGTAAGGCTGATAATAGCTCTCAGTGGTGCGTGGCAGCGGATCTGCACTTATGCCCACTACTTTTATGCGGTTCTGGAAACCAACTACCGTGCTGTCATCAAAATCGCTTATCCAGTTAACACCTATTACGCCAAGTGCGTTCTCGTTTTTCTCCACATAGTCTATAAGCGCCTCATGCGATTCGGCTGCGAACGTGTTGGATGGTAATTTATGGTTCGTGGTTAAAGAATCTTTTACATAACGTGCAGTACCCGAATTATTGTTATCGAAAACTATAGTTATGTCTTTTAGTTTACTGTTCTCGTTCAGTTGCTTCCACGATTTCGTTCTGCCATCAAATATCGTTTTCAGTTCATCTAATGTCAGCAGCGAATCCGGGTTGTTCCTGTTCACGATGATCGCTACTGCATCTATCGCAATTTTAGTAACCCGTGGTATTCGTTTTTTCTGTTCTATAATGGCATTTTCTTCCGGAGTTAGCTCCCGCGACAATACGATCACCCGGATACTGTCATTGAGCATATCTTTTACGACATCTCCTTCCGGTTTATAAACTGCATTCACATCGGCCCGCTTGTAAATACCTTCAAAAGTACTTACCTGCGACTCAATGATCGGCTTAAAAGATTCATCAACACTGATGCTAACCTTACCTGAAGTAGGTGTGTCGGTGGGGGCGTCGCCGGAGTTACTGCCACAACCTGTATAAAAAAGTGTACCTGCGGCAACTATAGCTGCCCATAATTTATTCTTCATACCTTTTTTTATCTTTTTGGGTATTGGTCTGGTATACTTTTATAAATCTGATAATGCCGTATAGTATCATGATACCGCCAAGTATGTACCTGAACTCCTGAGACATGTTCAGGTTCATGGTCTGCTCATCTATAAATATCAGGAACACGCCCAATACAATATACAGGGTAGTCATCAGGAGGCCGAATATCCTTACAAATTTTGCAAAGCCACCGGTACTTGGTCTGGGTCTTTCAGGTCTTAACATGCCACGCTTTTTAGTAACATACGCAGTGATAAACCACTAAAGTTAATGGTATCACATTAAATATGAAAGCAGAGGCCATAAAAGCTTGTTTCTTTTATGGCCTCTGCCTTATACTTCTAATTTAATTTTTAGTTCCTGAGCGCAAATTTGATAGGCAAGGTGTAGCGAACAGCAACTGGTACACCATTCTGTTTTCCTGGTTTCCAGCGGGGCATGCTCTTTATTACACGCATCGCTTCTTCGTCTGTGCCGAAGCCCAGGCCTTTCAAAACCTTCACGTCTTCAATATCTCCGTTGCGGCCTACTACAAATGTAACTACTACTGTACCTTCAATACCTTCTGATCTGGCTGCTGCCGGGTAGTTCAGTTTTCGGCTAAGGTATTTGCTCATTGCACCAAGGCCTCCATTGTACTCAGGCATTACTTCTGCAAAATCATGTATTTTGGTTTCCGGTGCTGGCTCAGTGCCAGTGCCCCCATCTATACCATTCAAGTCATCAGCAGGAACTATAGCCGGCAGGTCTGCAGGGTCAATACCTTCTACTTTTTTTGAACCGAAGTTGGCATTTTTCAAATCTTCCTGGTTAGCAAGCTCTGTTTCTTTAAGCGGGGTATTGTCCGGAACGATCTCAGGCTTAACATATACTTCAGTTTTAACCTCTACTTTTTCAGGTGCTGCTGGTGGTAAAACTACTTTCTCAGGGTCTGGTTTTACTGGTGGCGGAGGCAGTATAATAGTAACCGGCTCTATAATGTCATAAACAGGTTTTACATATTTCTCTGGTGCCCCAAAGAATATATTGTTGACTATCGGCCCTATAAGCCCTCCTGAAAAGATAGCTATAGCAACTATGGCTGCTATAAGTATGTGCCTGTGGTAAACGCGGCGCAGCTTGTATGCTCCATACGCTTTGTTTCTGCCTTTAAAAACGATGTTGTTAAAGGTCATGTCGAATAAATAGCTCTCTTTCATGGGCTTTGGGTTTTATAGTTTAACAATATATCAGGTGATCATTTTGAGGTATGCTATTGGTTTAGGGTTATAGTTCGATTTATAGTATAAACTGAATATACGCTTTTCGTTTTAAATTGTATGCATGCTGAGTATATTATTTTTTCAAACAAAAAACCCGACTAATAAATTAGTCGGGTTTTTAAAATATAGCTGAGCTATATTATTTGATCGTGTAACGAACCGGAACGGTAAATCTTACTGGTACAGCTCGACCATTTTGTTTACCTGGATTCCATTTCGGCATCGTTTTAACTACGCGCATCGCTTCTTCGTCAGTTCCGGCTCCTAATCCCTTCAGTACTTTTACTTCAGAGATTTCACCACTTTTACCAACTACGAACGATACAACTACAAGTCCTTCGATACCGGCACGTTGAGCTGCTGCAGGATAGCGAATATTCTTCGCAATGTATTTCTGCATTTCAAGTTCACCACCAGGGAAGGTTGGCATCTGCTCCACATACTCGTAAGGCTTCTCTTCTACTACCTCTGCAACTACGTCGCTGGTACCGTCGATATCACCTAAGTCAAGTGGTGCGTCTTTGCTTCCTTCTACAGTTTTAGTACCGGCGTCAATTTCTTCCAGTACTTCCACATCCGGAACTTCTTCCTCTTCAACAACTTCGTTGTCGCGCTTAACTACCGGCGGTGTATACTTCACCTGCGCACGCACTGGCGGTGGTGGCGGTGGAAGATCCGGCGGCGGCGGCGGCGGCGGAGCCTGTTCTTCTAGTGGCGGTGGTGGGGCAAGATCTACCTCTGTAATAATTCGCTCATCCACTACTACTTCTTCTTCACCACCTATCATTTTGCTTATCAGCGGAATACTGATAAATAATGCAAATAATATAGTGGCAATTATAGCAGCTTTTGTGATATGGCTATTATACAGCTTGCGAAGTAGATAGGCACCATAAGCTTTGTTTCGTCCGGCGAAGACGATATCATCAAGCGAGGCTTTTGCTAACTTACTTTCGTCCATATCTGTTATTGTCCTAATTTAGATTGTACCAATTGCTTATCCGTGTCAGTAATTTCAACAAGAGCAAATTTCTTGGTATCCGTAATTTTCAATTCGTCCAGGATGTCAACCATGTTCTTGTAACGCGACGTCTCCATTGGCTTTATCATCACAGTCATCTTAGCATTTGACTTCACACGTGGAGAGATCAATACCTTACGGATGCCTGATGCTGAATAATCAGTTTCTATCACTTCAGGGTTTTCAGCAGGATCGCCTAAGCCGAAATAATAGAATACTTTGTCATCCTCACCAAGGATTATAGTCATCGCATTACTTGCCTTCAGGGCGATCTGCTCTGATTCATCCACATCTTTCACAGGCATGTTAATTTCCATGGTCTGTGGCTTACTGAATGTTGTAGTAAGCATGAAGAATGTTAAGAGAAGAAACGCAAGGTCTACCATCGGTGTCATGTCCAGGTGGACAGACATCTTTTTGGCTCTCTTTTTCCCGCCTTTACCGGAGTCGGCTTTTTCTTGTATTTCTGCCATTTTCTTTCTCCTTTAAATTAAAGCGTTTGCGGTCTATTTTCCATGTCAGTAATCAGGTTAAACCTGTTTACCTTTTTGTCCTGCAGGGTGTTTATAACCTTCTGTACAGTCTCGAAGCTCACGTCCTGGTCACCTTTGATAGCAATAACTACTTTAGGGTTTGTTAAACGTGTCTGGTGTACCCAGTCACCTAATTCATTATTAAGTGAGTCAACTGGTATGCCAGGAGCTGATTTATCGAACTTTTTACGGTCATCGCTTGGCAGGGCTAAGTAAGACTTAAGCCTGTTCATCGGCACACCAAAGTTAGATAACAACGAGAAAGTCTCTGTTTCTGTCGGACTGAAGCTAACACCATATTTGCCCGCCATCTTGTTAAGCAGTGCTTCCTTTGTTTGCTTGCTGTCAACTCCAAAGAATACGCGGTCGTTCTTATCAACCGTTATCGTAATTACATTAGACTCTGGCAGTTTTATCTCAGAGACAGACGATGGCGTATCCACGATCACCGCTTCCTCCGGAGAGAACTGTGTTGTTAGCATAAAGAAAGTAACCAGCAAGAAGGCAAGGTCCACCATCGGTGTCATGTCCAGGGTGGGTTTGGTCCTTTTTACTTTTACTTTAGGCATTTTCTTGTGTTAAGAGTCAGTTAAACAGTTTGTCTTCTTACAGGCTCACCAGTTGTGTCGTGCTGAGCAGCGAAAGTAGAGATGATGCTGAAACCAGCTTCGTCAATGCTATAAGTTAACTCATCAATTTTGCTGGTGAAGTAGTTGTAAGCGATGATCGCAAGAGCAGAACCTGTAATACCAAGTGCTGTGTTGATCAAGGCCTCAGAGATACCGTTTGAAAGGGCTGTAGCATCCGGTGTACCTGCAGCAGCAAGAGCCGAGAACGCTTTGATCATACCAAGTACAGTACCGATCAGACCAACAAGTGTTGAGATAGAAGCGATAGTTGAAATAACAACCAGGTTCTTCTCAAGCATTGGTAACTCAAGTGAAGTAGATTCTTCGATCTCTTTCTGGATAGCAGCAACTTTCTCAGCTTTTAACAGCTCAGGCTCGTTCTGCATCTCTTTGTACTTAAGCAGACCAGCTTTTACCACGTTACCAACAGAACCTTTCTGAGCATCGCAGGCAGCAATTGCACCGTTGATATCGCGCTGGTTCAGTCTAGAAGAAATTGTACGAACAAAGCCGGCTACGTTTTTAGTACCTTTTGCTTTGCTGATTGTAAGCACACGCTCGATAGCGAAGATAAATACCATTAGAACAAGAGCCATCAGGATAGGAACTACCCAACCACCTTTGTAAACGATACCTAAATAGTTACCTGGAAGTGGATGATTTTCGTTGCTACCACCTTCGAAGTTTGCAGGGTTGCCTAGCACGAACATATAAATAAGTACGCATATAAGAACGGCAACTGGAATAACGATAGTGGCAAATAAAGAACCTCCCGGGTTAGTCTTTGCTTCTACATTAGCATCTTTGCTCACTACTGCAGTCTTTTTTTCCATTTTGATTAAAGTTTAAAGTTTAGCTGTTTGTGTTGTAAATTAAATTGATTGTGTAATTATAAAAATGTAATTGTTTCAGTTTTAGTTCTTTAACACCCCGATTTTTTAAAATTAATAATAAATCAAGACAGTAAAAGCAGCCGTTTGCACCTGTTAAATCCAGCGATGGATCAGCCTTTTAAGTACAATAAACAGGTGCGCATCTACAAATCTATATAATTTCAAATATTATCCAAAGTATAAACACTAATCTGAATTCATTCTCTTAAAAAATTTCAATATAAAAATTGAGCACTACCATTATACATGGCTTACACACAATTGTTGCATTAAAATATGTAATGAGAGGGCAACAGAAAAAAGCTACAACTCCTTAACCTTTCAGGAACTATAACTTATGATGCGATACTCTGACTAAGTTCCAATGGTACTATGTACAAAATATCTGAAAATCTGTTCCCGGAAAAACCGGAATACGCGATTTAAATATAGGAAATGAATTTTTAGATTGTATGCATACCTACTTATTTTTTGCCTTATTCCAGTAAAAATCCATTTCTTCCAAGCTCATATCCTGTAATTTTTTACCGTCTTTCGTTGCTTCCGTTTCTAGGTACTGAAAACGATCTATAAACTTCAGGTTGGTTCGCTCCAGGGCTTCTTCCGGATTGATGTCTACAAAACGTGCAAAGTTGATGAGCGAAAATAACAGGTCACCAAACTCGGCTGTTGCCCGTTGTTTATCTATAGTTGTGATGTCCTGTACGTTAAATTCCTGTTCAAACTCGCCCAGTTCTTCCTGTACTTTCTCCCATACCTGGCTTTTATCGTCCCAGTCGAAGCCGGCACCGCGGGCCTTTTCCTGTATACGCATTGCTTTAACTAACGCCGGTAACGACGAGGGCACCCCACCCAACACCGACTTATTACCTTCTTTCAGTTTCAGCTGTTCCCAGTTCTTCTTTACTTCCTCCTCTGTATCTGCTGTTACGTCGCCGTAAATGTGTGGATGCCTGAATATCAGCTTCTCGCAAAGTGAGTTTAACACATCGGCCATATCAAATGCTTTTTGCTCCGAAGCTATTTTGGCATAGAACACCATGTGCAGCATCAGGTCGCCTATCTCCTTCTTAATCTCCGGCATATCCTGCTTTAATATGGCATCCGAAAGTTCGTAGGTTTCTTCTATAGTTAGGTGGCGCAAACTTTCCAGGGTTTGCTTGCGGTCCCAGGGACATTTTTCACGCAAGTCGTCCATTACATCAAGTAGCCGGTCAAAGGCCTGTAGTTGTCTGCCGCGCGGGGTATCGTCAAAAAAAGTTTTATCCATAATATGGCAAATATACTAAAATACGGCTGCTGCTGTTTGCATGGTATTCAGGTGGGGATAAATTGATGAAAGAGTAAAGTTATAAATCGAATTATTGCTACTTTTGCAACCCATAAACATTAATACAAGTGGCTTTAATAAAATCAATTTCAGGAATAAGAGGAACGATAGGCGGGCAGGCAGGTGAAGCACTCACCCCTGTGGATGTGGTTAAATTCGCCGCAGCCTACGGTACCTGGGTACTGCAGACCACCAATAACAATAATACGATAGTTGTTGGCCGCGATGCACGTATCTCCGGCGACATGGTAAACAAACTAGTTTGCGCTACGCTGCAAGGCTTAGGCATAAACGTGATCGATGTCGGGTTATCTACCACACCAACTGTAGAAATGGTTGTGCCTGAGCTAAAAGCAGGTGGCGGCATTATACTAACAGCCAGCCATAACCCCAAACAATGGAATGCCCTGAAGCTCCTTAACTATAAAGGTGAGTTTATTTCGGATGCGGAAGGCAAACTGGTGCTGGAACTGGCCGACAAAGAAGCCTTTGAATTTGCACAGGTTACAGAACTTGGTACCTACACGCAGCGCGAAGATGCCATTGCCAGACACATCGAAACTATACTGGCCCTGCCTTTAGTAGACGTGGAGGCGATAAAAGAAAAGAAATTTAAGATAGCTATAGATTGCGTTAACTCTACGGGCGGTATAGCAGTACCAATGCTGCTGAATGCCTTAGGCGTTAAGACGATAGAAAAACTATACTGCGAGCCGGACGGACATTTCCCACACAACCCGGAGCCGCTGCCTGAGAATTTGCGTGAGATATCTAAAGTAATAGAAAAAGGCAAGTTTGACCTTGGTATAGTAGTAGATCCGGATGTAGACCGCCTGGCGCTGATAAACGAAGACGGAAGTATGTTTGGCGAAGAATATACACTGGTTGCTGTTGCTGATTATATCTTAAAGAATAAAAAAGGTAACTCTGTATCTAACCTGTCATCTACAAGAGCGCTGCGCGATGTAACCGAGAAAGCGGGTGGCAACTATTATGCTGCTGCCGTTGGCGAAGTGAACGTGGTGAACATGATGAAGGAGCAGAACGCTGTGATCGGTGGCGAAGGTAACGGCGGCATTATTTACCCGGAACTGCACTATGGCCGCGACGCCCTGGTTGGTATAGCCTTGTTTTTGACGCACCTTGCCAAAGCAAACATGAGCATGACGCGCCTGCGTGCCAGCTATCCTAATTATTATATCTCTAAAAACAAAATAGAGCTTACACCGGATGTGGATGTGGATGCCGTACTGACTCAAATGCAGCAGCGCTATGCCAAACAGCCAATCAATACGATAGATGGTGTAAAGATAGAATTTGACAAAGAGTGGGTGCACCTGCGCAAGTCAAACACCGAGCCGATCATCCGTATCTATGCCGAATCGGAAAGCAATGCTACGGCCGACCACCTGGCAAATAAGATAATTGATGACATTAAAGAGATCATATCTACAAAAGCATAATGTGTTGTTGTAGACATATAGTTTAACAGGCAACCTATACGCGCCAAGGAGAGAAAATCATTTTCTTTCTCCTTGGCGCAACTTTTTTTAATACTTTAGTAGTTCGTTATATAGTAATGCAAACCCTTACCAACATGCGTGTATATTTAGATAATGCTGCCACCACTCCTTTAGACAAGGAAGTTTTTGATGCCATGGCCCCTTTTATGCTGGAGCACTATGGCAACCCGTCGTCTATCCATTCACATGGGCGCGAGGTAAGGTCAGCTATCGAAAAGGCACGCAAAACAGTTGCAGGCTTACTGAACACCTCTCCTGCCGAGATCTTTTTTACATCTGGTGGAACCGAGGCAGATAACTCTGCTATAGTTTGCACTTGCCGCACCTTAGGTATAAAGCACGCTATCAGTACCAAACTGGAGCACCACGCCGTGTTGCATACTATGGAGATGCTGGAAAAGCAGGATGGCGTACAGGTTAGTTACCTGAAGCATGACGATCGCGGTATCCTGGACCTGGAACACCTGGAAGAACTACTGGCAAATCAACCGCAAACTATAGTTTCTATCATGCATGCCAATAATGAAATTGGCAACCTGAACAACATCGAAGCTATAGGGGGGATCTGCAAAAAGTATAACGCTATTTTCCATTCGGATACGGTGCAGACCATGGGCCACTACAAGCACGACCTGCAAACGCTGGGCGCTAATTTTATAGTTGGTTCGGCACACAAATTTCATGGGCCTAAAGGGGTTGGTTTCCTGTACTGCGATGCGAACTATAAAATTCAGCCGTTGATACAGGGAGGGTCGCAGGAGCGTAACATGCGCGGCGGTACCGAAAACGTGTATGGCATTATTGGCCTGGCAAAAGCACTGGAGATTGCTTACCGCGACATGGAAGACCACACCCGCCACATTCAGGGACTGAAAGACAGAATGATCTATAAACTGCGCGAGCAGATGGATGATGTAAGCTTTAACGGCCTTTCGGAGTTTGGTGATAAGAGCTTGTATACCGTGCTGAATGTAAGCTTACCTGCGTCTGACATGAACGAGATGTTGCTGTTCAGCCTGGATATTGCCAAGATCTCTGCCTCGGGTGGTAGCGCCTGCAGCAGTGGTGCCAATGCCGGTTCACATGTGTTGCGCGCCCTTAACGTTGACCCTGCACGTGGGTCTGTTCGTTTCTCTTTCAGCAAGTACAACACCGAAGCCGAGATTGACTACGCAGCAGAGACCTTAGCCAAAATGTATGCTAAAGTAACAGCCTAATAGCTGCAACTATAAACTATAAAACGGGGCTCCGTCAGAAATGACGGAGCTTTGCTTTTGCCAGAACTTAATTCAGATAAAAGATAATGAAGAGTATAGGTATTTTCTGTGGGGCTAATACAGGTCAGGATCCGATATACAGTGAGGCGTCGGTGGCGCTGGGAAAACTAATGGCCGAACAAACTATAGCCCTGGTGTATGGTGGCGGCAATGTTGGTTTGATGGGTGTGATAGCCGATGCGGTGCTGGAGTACGGAGGAAAAGCAATTGGTGTAATTCCACAAAGCCTGGTTGACCGTGAAGTAGCGCACAAAGGCCTGCACGAACTACACGTGGTACAAACTATGCACGAGCGCAAAGCCATTATGGCCGCCCGCTCCGATGCATTCGTTGCCATGCCCGGCGGGTTCGGCACTTTTGATGAGATCTGCGAGATCATTACCTGGAATCAGTTGGGTATTATTAAGAAGCCGGTAGCCTTTTATAACATCAATGGTTACTATGATAAATTCTTTGAGATGATCAGCCATACTATAACTGAAGGATTTGTAAAAAAAGATCAGCTGGAGAATCTTATAATAGAAGATAATCCTGTTATATTGCTGCAAAAAATACGCGAATTTTCTGACGCTACTTCAGATTACTGGATCGACTTTAAAAGAATCTAATCACCCCGAGAAAAATTGAATCCCTCTGTTTGCCAGAAAGCGGTTGTAAAGTATAAACTGCTTTTGTTTGTCATGTTGTTACTCCCCCTTTCTGAAATAAAAGCACAGGATGTTTTTTCTGTAGGCCCGACCTTTCATTTTAATTTTGGCGACAAAAAGCCTAAAGTAAGTTGGGGCGTTGAAGCCGCTTTATGGTGGTATGAGGACAACAATGTTCCGGTAAGTGCCAACTTTGGCTTTGACAGGCGAAAAGGAAGCACCATACTCTATACCCAGGCACAAACCGGTGTTGCAATTGCCGGGCTTTCCGCAGGACCATATGTAGAGTTCAGAAAAGAAGAACCAACTATAGTTGGCCTGCAAACCGACTACTGGGTAAACTATTACCTGGGCCTGAACTATAGAGTGAGGTATAACAAAGAAGGAACGAAGAAAGCTTTTGGCCTATACATTAAAGCACCTATCGTTACGGACCCTGAAGAAAACAGTGACGGTGACGACGATTGGGACTGGGACTAACCAGCAACTATAAAAAAGGGCCGGTAACAACGCATGTTACCGGCCCTTTTTTTATAGCTCAGTGCTGATCTTAATTTTCCAGTACCAGTGTTTTTACTGCTTCTACCCAGGTGTCGTTTGAGTTAAGGCTTTCTACGAGCTGCCATTTTTCGCCGCCGGCGTGCTCAAACATCTCCTTAAATTCTTCACCTACCTCTATAGTTGTTTCCAGGCAGTCGGCTACAAAGGCAGGGCTAAACGCCAGCACTTTTTTGATACCTTTTGCAGGAAGCGTTTTCAGGACTTCGTCGGTGTATGGTTGCAGCCACGGGTCTTTTAACAGGCGGCTCTGGAACGTAACCGTGTACTGGTCTTCGGTTATACCAAGCTGCTCTGCCAGCAACCTGGATGTTGCAAAGCAGGCGGCGCGGTAGCAGTACTTGTTGCGTTTGTTATAGCTGTTACAGCACGACCCCAGTTTACAATAGCCTTTGTCGCTGCCTTTTAAAACCTGTCTTTCCGGCAAACCATGATAACTAAAGATCACATGATCATAGGTATCCTGGGCCATATGCTTCTTGCCTAGTTCTGCAAAAGCATTTATAAAACCCGGATCATCGCAGAAAGAAGAGATAAAGTTTATACTCGGAATTACCCACCATTCTTTCACGATCTCCATCACCTTATCCTGCACCGACCCTGTAGATGCCGCGGCATATTGCGGAAACAATGGCAGCACTATGATTCTGTCTACACTTTTATCGCGCAGCTCTTCTAAAGCACTTTGTATGCTCGGGCTCTGGTAACGCATACCAAAAGCAACATGGTAATTATCGCCAAGTGCAACCTGTAATTTCTCCTTCAGGTCTATACCATGATATAGCAACGGCGAGCCGCGTTCTGTCCAGAGTTCTTTGTAAACTTTTGCTGATTTTGGAGCCCGGAAAGGAGCAATTATACCATTTATCAGGAAAAAGCGCCCAACCGGGTTTATGTCTATCACGCGTCTGTCCATCAGGAACTCGCGCAGGTACTTTCTTACGTCAGGGGTTTCTGCTGTGTCCGGAGTGCCGAGATTCACCAGCAGAACGCCTATTTTACCTATATTTTTTTTGCTCATGTAAAGTATAGATGCTTATAAGCTTCAAAGATACAAACTATAACGCTATCAGTTTTATGAGAAATATCACTGTTCCCAAACTGCATGTACTGCTTATTAAAAATTAAGTACGGAAAATGTTTATACTTACAGCAACTATAAAATCAGAATAATAAAGTCTGCTATAGTTAAGCTTTGTATGATGCAGTTATAGTTCAGATATAGTTTGAAATGCGCCTAAAAGGACATTATCAACTATAACCTGGTTTCATTCTGAACATAAACGCACTTGCTTGCCGTATTACCACCCAAACAACTTATACCCTATGAACACCGAAACACCAGCCCGGCTCCCGATCATCGACATGCATTGCGACCTGTTAGTATACCTCACCGATGTGCCGGGAGCGATGCAGGATAATGTGGAAGAAATAGGATGCGCCTTGCCCTCGCTGGCCCAAGGAAACCTGAAACTACAGGTAATGGCTATTTACTGTGCAACGCATGCGGGCAGCACCGATTATGCAAAAAAACAGAGCGAAGCATTTAAGCTGTTAGCCGAAGCCGACAATAATCTAACACCCGTTACCGGCCCCGACGAACTACAGCTGGCTCTGCAGGCAAATACAACCGGCATGATTGCAGCCATCGAAAATGCATCGGGGTTTTGTGAGGAGGGCGAGCCGCTGGAAGATGGTTTTAAAAAGCTGGAAAAGATGATAGAGGATGTAGACCGCGTACTCTATATCGGCATGACCCATAGTTTGGCGAACCGTTTTGGCGGCGGCAACTATACTACGCAGGGCATTACCCGCGACGGAAAAATGCTGCTCGACTATATGCACGGTCGCCACATTGCCATTGACATGTCGCACACCAGCGATGCACTGGCCTACGATATACTCGAGCACATTGACAAAGAAAAACTAGATATCCCGGTTATTGCCAGCCACTCTAACTTCAGGGAGGTGTGGGACCATGCTCGCAATTTACCGCGCGAACTGGTGCAGGAAATTGTACATCGCAACGGGTTGATAGGCATAAACTTTTTAAGGTCTTTCCTGAACACGGATGAGCCCGAGGCCATATTTGAGCACATTAAATACGGTTTTGCAAACGGTGCCGAGAACGCCATTTGTTTTGGGGCAGATTACTTTTATACCGCCGACGAAAAGTATGCCGATCAGCAGCCCTTTTATTTCCCTGACCTGGTGCACGCCGGCGTAAGCTATAGTTACATCCTGAAAAAGCTACATAACCAGTTAAACGAAGCGCAACTACACAAGCTGTCCTACGGAAATGCACAGCAGTTTCTGGAGCGGATCTGGGCTAAACCTTAACATGGCATAAACTATACTTTCACAAAAAATCAGGACTATAACTAGAATCACAACAAATTATATATCAACAGCTTACAATCCATCGTTAAAAATAAATACTGCAGTTTACCAAACTTTCTATATAGAAGGGTTGCCATATCTCCGGAAATGCCGTATACGCTCCCAAAGCCCTCTCATTTATAGTTATGCTATATAATTGAATTTCGTACATTAAGCCGAACCAACATGGATACTCCGGAATATTCGCCTTACTACGTTCAGATAAATGAACTCTACATCGATACAGTAGTAATCGACGATACGGAGTTTATAACCCTGTGGTGCTTCACCATGTTGGATGATGAGTACAAATTCATTTACCTGGGCTGCGACTTTACGCAGTTTAACCAGATACTGCTGGCTGCCGGCGAAAAAGGAAAAGAGATATCGCTGCACCTGGCCAACATCCTCAACAAACCTTACGACGTACCTACCCTTATACCAATAAAAGAACAGTTTGACGAGTACCTGGAACTGCTCGGCTTTGATATTATAGTGTATGAGCCCCTGGCTGTTGAAGATGAATTAGATATTGATTTTGAGGACGACGATGACACGCCGATAGAAGAAATGTTTGGCGCCCGCCAGAATAAAACGTCGCAGAAATACCTGATCTACCAGCTCGACAAACTATACCCGTCTAAAGTGTTTGAGCCCGAAAAACTGGCAAAAGACAAACTGACCGAATGCTTTGAAGACGACTCGTTGGAGCTTGCCCAACTATACTATGATTACCTGAACGCGATAGAGAACGGCTACGAAGAAGCCGAAGCACGCCAGGTAGCAGGCCTGGAGCGCGACCTTTTCTTCAGGATGGCCCGCAAAGCGTCGGAGCTCTGGAGCTAGCATCCTAACTATAGTTATTCCTCTTCTTTTACCGTATCTGCTTCGGCGTAAAACTGTAGCTGGTTGCGCAAACGCGTTCGCATGGTGTTCAGCCACTGGCGCAGTGCCGGGTCTTCGGTTTCGCTTAATGTTTCCTGGTAGCGGCTTAGCTGGGCTTTGTGGGTAAGCATCAGGTATTCCTGGTAGCGGCTTTCAAACTCCTCTCCTTCCAGCAATTTAAACTCTTCCACCATCTCTTTATCCGAACCGGTCAGGCTATCCGGCAACTGAATGTGCTCGTATTTACCGGCAATGTTGCGCAGGTTCTTCAGCGCTTTTGAGTGAATGACCAGCGCACTGTCGGCAAAAGTCAGCACCATCGAATCCTGAGACTTTTGGGTGGCCAGTTTACCTAATTCGGTTTGCAGCATACTGGTGCTGGCAGCATAATCCCAGAACATGGGGCTTGGCTCGTGCTTGTCCAGCATGTAAGTAACTTCGGTGGTACCGCTGTGGGTGGTTCTTCGATTATCGCAGGCCGTAAAAAACAGAACTATAAGACTTAGGGTAAAGGGTATAAGCTTCGGTTTAAACATGGTCATGTTGCGGGTTTAATTCTTATAGTACGTTGCCGGCAGCGTAAGTTTAACTATAGTTCTAATTCCACAGAAAAGTACAGCTATACCTTTACAACCTTAAAATAAGTTGTCAGAAACTATAACTTTTCCTAACCACGGTCAGGTTACTGTCGCGGCCCTGCTCCGGCACAACATGGTCTGGCTGTTGCTTGCGAACAAGTTGCTCAGGTAAACCGATGTGCTGGTCGTAAAGCAGCACGTTAAGTTTACTGGTTTTGCTCAGCTTCACATCCAGCATCATTTCTTTAGTTACTGGCAGGCCATGGACGCGCACCAGGTAAAACATTGCTGTATCAGTTTTAATCGGCTGCAAAGTTAGCGCTTCGCCATTAAGGTTTGCTTCTATTGTATCATCCGGGCTCTGAGGTTGCAGAATGATCTCCATATGTGCAGCGCCTGCCGGGGAGCTTAGTTTTAGCTGCAGGAAACGTTCTCTGCCTATAGGCACCTCCTGCACTAGTTCAGCTACCGGAGCCTGCAGGTTTATAGTTTCAGCTTCGTTCTTCAGGTATTCGCGGGCAGCTATTGGGTACATTTCGGAAAGGGGGGCAGTTACTGGGTTTTGGAAGAATTGCTGATTCCAGTCGTCTGTTCTCGTAAAGGCAGATGCCCAGGTGGCTTTACCTGTATCCGCATTCAGGTAATAGCTAACATGGCTGTGCAGTGGGCGTTCGGCAGTTGGTTTTTCGCCAGCAACGGCCTGCGTAATATGTACCGCACCAGCCAGTAAAAGTAAAAGTGGCAGCAAAGGCATAAACCTCCAGCTAAAACTGCGCTCTAAAACTACCAGCAATGGCACACCCAGCCCGAGCAACAAGAGCAGCACAGCAACCATAACAACCGGCATCTGTAAGGCAAAAACCACAAACAAGAGCTTAACTATCGGGAAGACTATAGAAATAGCAGGCAACAGGGCCAGCAACATAACGATAACATATACCCAGCAGATCTCCTCCCGCTGGTGCAGGTCCTTCAGCAATACTACTAACGAACCTGCCAGGCAGAACAGCAACGGAAACAGGAAAAGGTATAAGACGGACGGAACTATAACCATCACCGCCAGCAGCAGCGCGAACCAAACAAAGTAAATACCCAGCAGCAGCGAGAACAATCGTACCCACTTTAAGGCCAGCCAGGTCAGCATCATAAATAAGCCCATTGCCAGCAGCAGGTAAGCCACAAAAAAACTGTCGCTGCCATACACGCCATTATGCCCATGGAAGTAAGGCAACAAACCGGTTACAAAGGCATTCAACGGCATAAACAACCCGGCAACTATAGCTATCATTAACAGATAGAGAATAAAGCTGCCAAGTACCTGTAACACTGTAAATGCTTTTTTCTTCAGCCCAACTATAAAAACTATAGTTAGGAGTACTGAAGTAAGTATCACCCAAACTATAGATTGCCACGCCGGGTAATGTACCAGCCAGGTTCCGATGGGGTTAAAAAATACTTTGTCTGCTGCTTTGGTGTTTTCTAACGATATATTCCCGAAGTGGCGGGCCAGTGCCAGCATATTGCTGCCGTGGTGCTGCAGGCTATTCAGGTCCAGGTTTTCAGGGGAGTCTGTGAGCTTATGGTAATGCACAAAGCCATCTACAAAAGCGGAGTTCACGCCTGCGTAGCCTTCTTTCCGGAACACGGTAAAATCGGTATCGTTGGGCATGTTGCGGTACACTTCGTAGGCCAGCGAATTGGCAATGGGGTAAGGGGCTGCTTCGGCAAACTGTTCTATCACCCAACCGTTTTCAGAATTCATCTCGAAGGTCATGCTGGGGCCGCTGTTGCCACGCGCTTCCACGTTAACTATAACCCCGACCCCTTTTGCCCACGGGTGCTTTAAAAAACCCTTTGCACCATATAAGCCATACTCTTCCCCATCCGTCATCAAAAAGATCACATCGTTCTGCAACGGTTTGCCCTGTTTAATTGCTCTGGCAGTTTCCAGCATAGCAGCAATTCCTGCGCCATCGTCGGCAGCGCCCAGGGTGTTTGGCTGCGAGTCGTAATGCGCCATCAGCAACACTGCTTTGCCTTTTCCTTTCCCTTTCAGCCTGCCAACTATATTATACACATACCCCGCCTGCGTTGCATTGCCTCCGTCGTTTACAACTATAGTTTCCTGAACTTCGGGCGCTAAACCTAGTTGCTGCATCTGGCTCACCAGATAATTGCGCACATCGGCATGGGCGGCAGTACCCATAGCATGCGGCTTTTTTGCTATTTGCTGCACATGTGCCATGGCCCGCTCTGCCGAAAAATCTGTTGCAGGCGCATTGGCTGGCAGTGCTTCAGGAGCGCGTACCAGGTAAATACTGAGCAACGCGAAACCGGTTAGCGCTAACAGCAGAAAAGTAGCAATGGCATAATTACGATGGCGCATAATATAGTGTCTCAGCAAAGTATATAACTACCCGAATATAACGATAATTCAGGAACAGAGGCTGTTAGAGTAAATAAAAAAGGCTTCCAGCAGATAGTACCGGAAGCCTTTTTTGTGATTGCTGTAAGTGCTAGTCTATTATAGAGTATTCTTCTTTGTCTATGATCTCGTTCTGGCGCAGATGTACAGGTTCTGTTTTCTTGCGGAGCTTCTGGTTCAGTATCTCTACCATCAGCGAGAAGAACATGGCAAAGTAAATGTAGCCTTTCGGAATTTCCACGTGGAAGGCCTCGGCCACCAGCATTACCCCGATCAGCAACAGGAACGACAGCGCCAGCATTTTCACAGTTGGGCGCTTGTTCACAAAATCGCTCACGGCTTTCGCAAATATCAGCATAATCACCATCGAAATAACAACTGCAATGATCATAATGAGTACATTGTTTACAAGACCGACAGCTGTTAAAATAGAGTCGAAAGAGAATACAATATCTATCAGAATGATCTGTATCAACACTTTACCCAGTGTAGCGGTTGGCTTCGAAACCTCATGCGATTCTTCTTCACCTTCCAGTTTGTTATGTATCTCGGTTGTACTTTTAGCCAGCAAAAACAAACCACCGGCAAACAATATCAGATCGCGGATAGATACAGCCAACTCGTTATCAGTGAATGGTAAGTCCCAGGTAAATAATGGCTCCTTAGCCTGCACAATGTAACTTATGAACAGTAACAGTATTACCCTGAATACAAGCGCCAGTGTAAGACCAATGGTGCGGCCTTTTGCCTGTTGCTCTTTCGGTAACCGGGCAACTATAATGGAGATAAATACAATGTTATCTATACCCAGCACTACCTCCATAAAGGTTAGTGTAAGCAAACTTATCCAGGTATCCGGGTTCGCAAATATTTCAAAATCCATAAGGTCGTATTGTTAGTTTTTAATGGTTTGATGGTTAAATTGCTGAAACTGATTTAACGCAGGTCAACAATTTAACAATTAACAATCAGCAATTTAATTAGCTTTTCATGTTCACGAACTGCAGAGGCATCCCGATCTCTTCGGAGTTGCCACGCAGCACAGCTATTATCTGCTGCAGGTCGTCTATTTTTTTGCCTGTTACCCGTATGGTTTCATCCATTATCGCCGCCGATACTTTTACTTTGCTGTCTTTTATCAGCTTCATTATTTTTTTAGACGACTCCTTGTCGATACCGGCTTTTACTTTGATATCTTTTTTGATCATGGCACCGCTCTGATAAGCTTCTTTCGAGAAATCAAGTGCGGTCGCATCCAGTCCCTGCTTCACCATCTTGCTCATCAGTACATCCTCGGTATGCTGCACGCGCATGTCGTTCTCCATCACAATCTTCACCTCGCTGGCCTTTTTATCATATTCCAGGCTGCCTTTCGTGTCCCTGAAATCGTATCGGTTCATGATCTCTTTGCGGGCCACGTTTACGGCGTTATCCATAACCTGCGGGTCCACTTTACTTACAATATCAAAAGATGCCATAGTTCTTCTTGTGGTTTATACTTTAAAAGTTGATTTACCTGAAATAAACCAACAAAGTTATTCTTAATTGCTGAATTGTTAAATTGTTATATTGCTAAAATCTGATATTTACTTCTGTGTTGCAGTTTTGTCCCTGCATACGTTAACTTCAGAACCATGAACATTTTAGAGCCATCTACACCAGAGCAATTCGAAAAGTATTACCGTTTGCGTTACCAGACCCTGCGCCAGCCATGGGGCCAGCCGGAAGGCAGCGAGCGGGCCGATGATGACGAAACCGCCATACATGCTATGCTGGTAAACGATACCGGAGAAGCCGTAGGTGTGTGCCGCATGCACCTGCAAACGCCACAGGAAGCGCAACTAAGGTTCATGGGCATCCATGAGAATTACCAGGGCAAGGGCCTGGGCAAGCTGCTGCTGGATTACCTGGAAGAAAAAGCAAGAAGTATGGGAGCCACAACCATGGTACTGCAGGCCCGCGAAAAAGCAGTAAGTTTTTACGAACGAAACGGATACCACATAACAGCGAAAACACACCTGCTGTTTGGCTCTATACAACACTATAAAATGGAAAAGCAACTATAACTTATAGTTCGGCAGACAGGCTCAGGGATTACTGTACTCTAAGATTTCTGGTGGGGCAAGTGCAGGATTATAGGCATTGATACCATTATGTGCCCAGCGGTTGGCATTATATAACGTTCGCACCAACGGGTAACTAAACCAGAGCAGCAACAGCAGGTATATAAGGTTGCGGTTTATAGTTGTTTGCACAGCCCAGTTACTCACCACGTAAAAAAGCAGCATTGTTAGCGGGGCATAAACTACAGAGAGGTAGCGTTCGTTGTCATCTACTAACAGGTCTCCTTTAAACAGCATAAGCCCGGCATAGGCTGTAGCGCTTACTATAAATAAGATAACCAGGTGCTTTAACTCAGAACTATAACTTTGCTTAACTGCTATAACTGCAACCGCTCCATAAATTATAAAAGCAAGCACAGCAAGCACATTTGGGAATGGTAGCCCGGGCGGCACCAGCCATACTTTCAACACATCAGCATACACCAGGAAATTCCGCATTAGGTCCAGATCTTTTAGCAGGTTGTATGCTTCAGTATCGCTTCCGTGAACCAGTACGCCAACGTGCCAGCCCAGTAAGGCAAGCGGGGGTAAAATCACGTTCAGTAAAACAGGTATGAGCTGGCGCTTGGTAAATCTTTTATAGTGCAGCAGCAGGTATAAACTACAAACTATAGCAAACACAACCCCGATATGGCGCAGCCCGACCAGCAGCAACCCCAGCAGCGGCAGCAAGTATAGCTGTTTTGTAATCGCAGGTTTAGCCAACGCCTGGTAACTCAGCAGGTAGTAGAGGCTAAGTATAAAAATAAAGAACGGCTCCGACCACAGGAAACTATGCACCAGCATAAAAGGTGTAGCCGTGGCAAGAAGAGCCTTTATGAACCGCCTGAAAAATGTGGTGCCGACAAGCAGGTTTACAAACTTAAAATTCGCCCACAACGAGCCACCCAGGAAAAGGAGATTTGAAATCCTGATCAGCCAGAGATCATTTTGCAGCAGAGCATACAGCCCGGATAGCACAGGTGGCTTTGCCTGAAAAGCAGGTACAGCCAGAATATCTGAAAAGCCGTTTTGAAGCAAGTAAGAACCACCCAGCAGGTATAAATATGAATCGAAGGTTATACCGATGCCATCCCTTAGGCAGGCAGCCAGAATCAATACTCCGATCAAGGTAAAGAGAATATCTTCTGTGCGGGTGCGTAAAGGCATAAAGGTTAGCTAGTGCGCAAGTATACAGCAAACTACCGGATATGGCAAAAGTCTTACACTCCCGTTTCTATACCTGAGATACCTCTATTCAATTTTTTTACCGGTTGTTTCCCTGCCGCCCTGGTGCAGCACAAGCGAAGTTACTTTGCCGTTCTCCTTCTTAAATTCCAGTTCGGCATCTACAACTTTCATAAAGAACCTTGTCTCAGATTCCGGGTAAATCGCGATTGATGGCTGGCCGGTTGCCTGTGCCTTTAGCTGCCCGCCTTCATGTAGTATGGTAATGTTAAAGTTCGGTGCCAGTTGGTAAACGCCTGTATACTGTTTCAGTACATCATCCGGTAGCTTAGCAGCCTTACGGAGCTTAGGTAATTCCGGTACAAACCCTAAGGCATAAGCAGCAACAGGATCTGCGTCGTAAACAGAGTTGGTCAATATCACGACTGCTTTATTTTGGTTAGGTATAAACCCGGTAAAAGACCTGAAGCCACCTGTGCCACCATTATGCCAGTACAGCGTATCTCCGTCTTTCACCTGCACCTGCCACCCCAGCGATAATCCCCCCTGCAGCCCTTTATCGTTGCTCATTATCTTTTGCACCTGCAGCACCTGCTTCATGTTTGGGTAAAGCTTGGTTTTGTTTGCTCCCATGTGCGCCAGCGTGAATTGCATCAGGTCTTTTGCACTCATATCCAGCATACCGGCCGGCGCTATGGCCTTTGCACTCCAGTCTTTCACAGGCTCGCTTTCTAAGTAGCCCTGGGCTCTGGTATAATTCGGATTTACTCCTTCAAATACTGCGCTTTTCAGCTGCAAAGGTTTTAAGATCCGCTCGCGCACCAGCTCCTGATAAGTTTTGCCGGTAGCATTCTCGAGCACCTGCCCCAGCAGAGCTACTCCGGTGTTGGAGTAATTTATCTTCTCGCCCGGTGTAGTTTGTAAAGGCACTTGCTGCAGATAAGCATAAAGATTTTTAACCGTATAGTCGGCATAAGGATCGAAATTGTCTTTAGGCTGGAGATTGCCCGGGACTTTTGGTAAGCCTGCAGTATGAGATGCCAGGTGCCGGAGTGTTACTTTTTTCCCATCTTTTTCCAATTCCTTAAGCGAATCCGGCAAGTATTTATTTACTGGATCACCCCAGTTGATCTTTCCTTCTTTTACCAGCATTTGTGCCAGTAAAGTGGTAAAGGTTTTAGTGATGGATCCTATCTCAAAAACTGTGTTCTCGGTTATAGTTGACTTTTTGTTTTTATCAGCTACACCATAAGTATAAAACTGTGTTTTCCCGTTCTCATAAACACCCAGTATTATACCCGGTACCAACTCTTCCTGCACCATTTCCTGCAGGTATAGCTTTACTGAATCCTGGCGGGTGCTTGTTTTTTTCTGGGCCTGCGCAAATGGTGCAGCCATCAGTAGCAGTATGAGAAACAGGTATATCTTTTTCATAGGTCTTTATGCTATAGTTTAATTGTCTTACCTCACACAGGTTCTTTATGTTTATCTTATGCTTTACAGGTGCTGTTTAGCCCTACCTGTTACGCCACTACTCCAGGCATAGCACTACTAATAATATTTGATATCTGTCTGATCACGCAGTTCAATACCCAGGTCGTCTGATATTTTTTCCATCTTATGCATCGCCTTCTCTTTGCTGTATTTCTTTACCAGATGCAGCTTTTTAGTACCGGCCAGCTTTACGTAACCATCATACTTCTCACCACGATGTTCCATACTGGAAGCTCTCGACTCAGCCCTTTGGTTGTAGCTGTTTTTATTAAGGTAAAGGAAGTCTGTGCCCGGCAGTGGCAGCTGCTTCCCGAATGTAAGGCCGCAAATCCGCACGCCCTCTTTGTAGGTCCTGTTTAAAAGGTCGAACTCAACTCTATGAAAAGAGAACTGCATTAAAACTCCTACAGGTAAAGCCAGAAAAGCAGCTATAGAACCACCAAGAACAGCAACAAGCGCCCATATACTAATAATCCACCCAAACACTCTCGGAGTAGTCTCAAAGTAGTGGCAGGCATTATAACTGTGTATTGATTTCTCCATCTGTGTCGTTCCTGAAATTTCTAGTCCGTTTTGGCTTCAGCAACTTCCTGTTCTTATCATACAAACCTACCAGCACACTGTTACCCTCATCATCCACGCGTAAGCCACCATACTCTGCATTTTCAAACGTCTTGGCTTGCCCTTCTTCAAAAAAGTAAGACTCTGCACCAAGATTCAGTGCCCAATCACCTTTGTTGTATTTCAGCAGCAATTCGTCATCATGCAGTGGTTCTTTGTCGGGTTGGTATCTTACCAGTTGCGCTACCTGCTGTGCATCTAACTTTACAATAGCATAGCCACGGCTCTCGAGCTTGTCAAAGTTGCGTTGCTGTTGCTGGGGCTGACTGATGGCATAACTCAGGCGCATGTAATCGCCCTGCATAAGTGAGCGTGGGTCAACCGGGGCCAGTTTAAGCAATACCAGTTCACCGGATTCTAATATGTCTTCTTTCTGCACCACCGACCAGTTAAAAAGTGCCAGCACCAGCACTAGGTTTACCAGCACAACTACCCATTTTAGCTTATTTTGCATGTGTTCTGATATAACGGTTCAGCAAATATAATCCACCTAAAAACAAGCAGCCGGTAAGTACCAGTATACCCGATTTGGCCAACAGCGTAATCTCTAAATTATAGTAGTATAAAATAATGAAGTACCCCAGTGCCATCAACCCAATTATAAAACTAAGCCGGTGCCCGATGTAAAAACCGGACAGCACGATAAACAGTGAGCCCGCAATGCTGGGTGTGCTTATAGTTGGCGCCAGCATTACCAGGCAGCAAACATAAACTATAGCCTGCGTTCTGCTGTCTATAACACCCGTATCCTGCATTACATGGCGCAATACAAAAAGTATGGAAATCACAAAAAGTATAGTCGAAATCCAGGTATGCTGTATTTGTTCGGTTGCAAAATCCTGGTGCGACAGCAGGATTAGCACGCCAACCAGCGAGAAAACCATACCGATGCGCACCGGACTATAAAGCTTGTTCAGTTTCGGGCTGGCTGAGATTAGTCTTGATTCGTGCAGGCTCATATAAGCTAATAAAGCTATTGCCAACCCAACATATAAATGCAGCAACCCAGGCAGTTCAAAGATGTAAGGCAGGCTCATTAAACTGCCATTCAGCACCAACACCGACAAGAACACCAGCACCCGGCCATCCGACACCAGTATAAAAGCAGTTGCTATAGTAGCCAGCGTTAAGGCCAGCGTTACATCGTTACTCAGCTCACTCACCCCGATCCCGAAAAGCAGGTAACCAATTATATTCAGTGATACACTCACAGAATCCAGGAGCAGGTCGTTGCGCAGGCGGCTTATTACTTCGGAGCCAACTATAAACAACACGCCAAACACCAGCATGGCTACATTGGAATTGTAAAGCCCCGTTGTCATCAGAAAACCCATAAAAAAGAAAGTCGCCAGGAAACCGCCGAAAATGGTGAGCAGCTTTATAGGCAGGTTGGTGTAGAGCGATGAACTGAGACGCTCCTCGGTTTCGATCGCAGCAGCATCAAAAGTAAAGCTTACGCCTTCTTCCTGCGCTATAGCTTGCAGCACCTGCTGCAGATTGTCGTTACTGAACTGTGCCATGCCACTTACGGTTTATCTGGATGATGTTATGAATAAGCAACGCGATGCTTCCGATCACAAACACGCTGGCCAGCAAAAATATACCAACCGGATCAGGACCAGCCAACCGAATGATACCTGCCGCCGCCACTATAATTACACTGAACGGAATAACCGAGAGGTAAAACAGGTCTCTGGTGCGTAGCCCGTGCCATATGCCTGCCGAGAAAGCAATTGCCGCCAATACAAAAGCCAACCCATAATCTCCCCTGAAATCATCATACATCCCCACGATCATGCTTATAGTTAACGCCGAAATGGCAGCCAGCGCCACCACTCTCGGAAACCATTTGTGCCTGTCCGAAATAGCGTTGCGCCACAGTAATACTTCCCAAATTATAACAACCAAGGCATTTATCCCGAAAAGTATATTCACGACATAACTGAACGGCATGTTGGTGGCTACCTGGTTGGTGTAGAGTATAAAAGTGGTGTTGATGAGCGCCATAAAAAGGAGCCATAGTGGCTGAAACCGTGAAATCAGTACCCAAATTGCTACGCTTAGTGTCCAGCCCAGGAAGAAGTCGTAGGCATTGGCGCCCGTCTGGTAGATCTGCCCGAAAACAGCAAACATCACCCCGCTCAGCATGACACTGGCTGTAAGCAGTACATTTTTCACCACTTTGCTAAAATTACCGAACACAGCTACCAGTGTAACAATGATCAGCAGGCTTTCCAGCATACCCAGCTTCACGAACTTGTGCATATCAGCCCAGTTGTAGGCAAAAAAGAACACCACACCGGCAACTATAAAACTCCCGCCCAGGCCTAGCAAAAACAACTGCAGAAACTTTATCCAATCCTGTGTGCCGGCATATACTTTTTCTTTCCGGAGCCAGGCAGCTATACTTTGCCCGCTCCAGTTGCTGTGCCGGGCAATGCTGTGGATCAGTTCGCGGTTTATTTTTTCCATAGTTTTGGTAAGTTGTTTAGGTTAAGGAATTTACAAAAATTGCAGCTGTTAAACAATGGATTTCTATGACTATAAATCTCTGGCTATTTCTGTAACTTTTGCAGAAGTCTAGTAAGTCGTTTGCGCTTGGTATCCTGTGTTATGTCGGGCAACCTTTCTGTCAGGATGCGAACCATTTCCGGTTTATAGTTGGATGTAACTATAGTTGCAGTATTTTCGGCGTAAGTGGGTAGCTGGTTTACAGGCGCGTCTTTTAATTGGTCGAGCAGCAGAACTATACAATCGTCGGTGTAAGCGGGCGTGACTGCAAGTATTACCAGTATCTTATTTGCGTGATCTTTGGTGATAACCGAGCCTTTAGCGGCGGCATCCAGTATCGCGTTCAGGTTTTTGTATAGTATAGTTGGTGCGGCTGGGGCAACAGCGCTAAGTGCAGCCATCGCGCCCCACACCATACGGTTATTTTTCGATCGCAGTAGCTTTACCAGTTCCGGAATATAAGGCACTACCAGTTCTGGTTTCAGTTTGCCAGTCTCATTTAGCACCTTTATGACGTCGCTTTGTATGTTTTTGTCTTTGTGATGCAGTAAACCAACCAGTTCCTTTATAGCTGATTCGTCGTTGGCTTCAGATATAGTTTGCGCCAGTTGCTTGTTCGGCTCTTCATCGCGGCGGTTCAGGCTGGTGGCCAGTTTGTCTATCAGCGCCATCTTACTTTCTGAACTCAACTAATACCTGCTGTGCCTCTATCATTTTAGATTGCAAGACTAAGCCGTATTTTCCCTTTAACTCTTCCTTTAATTCCTCAAAACCCTTTTTAGAGAACGTAAAGTTATACCTGCCTGCATCCGTAGTTTTATCGGCCATCGCTACGCTGTACTCGTTTTGCAGCGTTGAAATCAGCTGCTCTATAGTTACGTTATGCATCTCAATCCCCTTCTTATCTATAGTTACTTCTGATGTTATGCCGCCTCTATCAGATGCGCTGGCTGCTAAAGCGGTATTGTTCTCCACTTCCACGTCCCACATTTCCTTTTCAACATTCGCTTTGGTTATATCAAACTTATAGAGCTTCTGTAATTCAGAAAGTATAGTTTTGTTGGTTTTGGCAAGATCTGCTGTTTCGCTTTTATAGTATAGATTAACTGCTGGTGTAAAATTGCTGCCGGTGTTATTTACTATCGATACATCTTCTGCCTGAATCAAGTGCACGATCACTTCATTAAGTTTTGTATTTACAAATGCCGCTGTATCAACTGAAATCATTCTTTTAGAATCTAAAGTTCTATCGTAATAGAAATGCTCTTCCACCGTCAAACTATAAGTATCGTTATTAACATTCAGTTTTTCTTCCAACTGATTTATAAATAATAATCCAGGGATCATAAAGACAGCGTTATGCGCAGCATGCAAGAAGAAGCCCCAGGCAAAACCATACTTTACGCGCATATACCCCATCGATAAACCGCCCCAGATCTGCGACCCTATCAGTACAGGAATTAACAACACAGCTAAAGAAGTAAAGTCGAAGTCTGAATAGTTAAAGATGTGCACCAGCCCGAAAGTTATAGCTACACCATAAAACAGCATGCCATATACGCGTGGCCAGATACGCTCCAGGAACTCGCCAATAGCGTAGGCCTTGATCAGGTATAGAACCATCAGCACACTTGATAGAAATATTATAGTTAGTGCCCACATCAAAGGCATCATCTTAAAGGCATAAACACCTATTGCCAGCAATACTACCAATAACAGGAAGGTAAAATAGCCTCTCCTGAACCTTAGCCCGAACCTAAAAATGATTTCTTCCAGCAACGGAATAAGAACGATACCTAACAGTATAATTTCCCAAACAGGCTTGTTCCTGAGCATTCCTTCCATCGCATGCCCATCAATTTTGTACAAACCTAATTCCTGTATGAGCCAGATCAGACCTGAAAAAACTATAGCAATAAGGGCCTTTATGATTATCATGTTCAATAACTCCCTTAATTTACCTTTGGTTGGCATATCAGTTTCTGGGCTGTCGGTTGGTTTTCTCAGGAAGCTGAGCAGGTCGGAAGCGGTTTGCTTCAGGTTTGCAGTAAATGTTTTAAGCATGTTTTCAGGGTTAAGTATAAACTATAAATGATTTCAGCAATCAATATAGTAAAACCCATATACAAACTGGCTTTCAGGCAATAAAAAAAGCGGCAGCTGCCTGGTAGCAACTGCCGCTTTAGGTAAGCTTATGCGTTGAGTTATTTTTTAGCTGTGGTAATTTTAACCGGCACAGCCAGGTTTTCCCAGCTTAATAATAAGCCATCGCTTGTCACGTCATATTTCAGGCGCTCATTCATAGCTTTAGCTTTGGTTGGAGATACAGTTACGCGCAGGGCATCCTGCTTTTCGTCGTATTGCGTACCCCACTGCTTGGCAGTTTTGTTAAATATCACGGTCCACTTATCTTCAGCCGGAATGGTGTAGAAACTATACGTACCTGCTGCCAACGGCTTACCTTCCACCATCACAGCCTTATCAAAAGTAACAGTAGTTGCCTCGTTTGCACCAGAGCGCCAAACTTTTCCGTAAGGCACCAAATCTCCCCAAATGGTACGGCCTTTTACCGACGGACTGCTATAGTTTACAGTTACAGTAGCATCGCCAATTTTACCTGTTGCTGTCGCTGCTGGGCTGGCCTTTTGCTTTTGTTCCTGGGCCATAACAGCAGTTGAAAATACAAATGCCAGTAACAGGGCTAGCAAGCTAAAAATACGCGTGTTCTTCATAGTGCTCTTACTTAAAGTTAAAGTTAAATTTAACAAAGTTATTTTATAATAAATTCTGTCTACGAGACTAACGCAGAAGAGGTAATCTAAAGTATAACTGCAGCTAACTATAGTTGGTAACAGGTGTCTGTACTTTTTTCACCTGTTCAGATTTCCTTCAGAATTGGCTGGTAAGTTTACAGCATTGATTCATTATTTAACTTAAAACTAACTGATTATGAAGACGCTATTATTTGGATTTGTATTTGCAGGCGTTACCGGCTTGGCAGTAAACGCACAGGACGTAAATCCTAAGGACGTGCCAACTGCAGTTACAAATGCCATATCTCAGAAATACACGAATGCCACTAAAATTGACTGGGAGATGAATGAATCGAACTACGAAGCAGAATTTAAGATTAATCGCACAGAGCATACGGTATTAGTAGACCCAACCGGAAGAATACTGATGACCAAACGCGACGTGGATAAAAAGGAGCTACCGCAGGCTATTAACGCATCTATAACCCAGAACTACAAGGGCCTGAAGCTGGATGATGTAGAAATACTGGAAAAAGGTGGCACCACCTATTACCAGGTAGAACTGAATGACAAAGCCAGCGGCAAACAGCTTGTATTTACTACCGATGGCAGTGCCGCATCCAACATCACTTACTGGGACTAACCGTTAGCTTTCGCATAGTAAAAAGCGCCTGTAGCTATAGTTACAGGTGCTTTTTTATGCTAAGATCTTCGTGCTGATCGACTATATTGTACTATTTGCCACCAGCAGATAGGGGACCGTAATGTAGATTTGCCCCCGATAGCACAGGCACTCGCCTTCGTAACCTTCAGGTAAGCAGCACTGTATGCAGGCATAATGGATAAACCGTACCTATGAAACAAATGCTAATGAAACTATACATTTTAGGATTTACTTGTTTGGTGGCTCTGGCCTCATGCGGCTCCGATTCAGCGGATGGTAACTATAATCGCGCTGTTGACGATAAACTGATAGAAGACCAGGTAGACAGCGATACCAAAAACGCCATAGATAGTGTCGCACAGGCCACCGCTGAAGGTAACATTCTGCATCCGCTCCCGGATACCTTAACAACGCTGCTACAAAAAAGGCAACAGCCCACTAAAGTTGCAACCCTTACAGATCAGACAATGGCAAACAAGCGCCTGCAGGTCGACAATCCGCTTTATGTACGGGGCAACCTTAACGGCAACAAAACGCCCGATTACGCGGTTCAGGTATTGCAAAACGACTCCATTCACATTATTGCGTTCCTGGATTATACCCAAAATGCCCGCGAAGTAAAGGTAGCTGCCTACCCTGCCCAGAAGCTGAACAACCAGTATTATAGTCCCTACCAGTTAAAGCTTGCTCCTCAGGATTCACTTGTGCGCAACCCTCGTTTACAAAAAAGCATGAACCTGAAAACAGATGGAATCTCTGTGCTGAAAGACAACCGGACCACTATGTATTTATTGCAGAATGGGCGTTTTATACCGTTTGATGCGCAGTAATAAACTATAGCTGACTAACACTACACTAAAATCAATTTTTAGAAACGGATAGGCACGAAACAAGTACCTTTGTTCTGACTATCCGTTACACTTTTTGTATGCCCGCTTCCGAAAAACCTGTTCCTAATCTCACACCCCAGATCTCCACATCAGCAGAGCGGAGACTAAGTAAGCTGCAGCAGGAGTTTAACCAGAAAACCGAACAGATAGAGTTGCTTAAAAAGGAAATAAGCACCCGCCGCGAAAGCATAAATCTGGCCCAGAAGCGCATCGAAAAAGAATTACGTCCCATAATAGAGTTGCAACTGGAAAAACGTGTTGAGTTAGCTAATCTATTAGATCAGGCATTCTCACTTCCCATTTTCAGTATCCGGGAGAAGCTAAAAATATCCGCTCTTATCGAGAACATCACCTTCGACCTGATCTCTAACTATGAGCGCCGGGATATGATAGAACTGCACGACCGCTATGCCGAATATACCTACGCCGAACGCACTACCTTTACTGCAGAAGAAGACTTGGATGAAACTATAGTTGACGATGAGCCAATTATAGAAGACGACTTTGATGACCTGGATGATTTTGAGCGCATACAAGCCCAGCTGGACCGGGAACGCGAGCAACGCGAACAGGAAAAGCAGAACCGCCAGAAAAGTCGCAAAACCAAAGCACAATTAGCTAAAGAAGCCCAGGCAAAAACAGAACTCAGCAACATCAGCAAAGCCAGTCGCCGCGTGTACACCGAGCTAGCCAAACAACTTCACCCCGACAAAGAACGCGACGAAACTAAACGAGCCTGGAAAGAGGAAGCCATGAAACGCGTCACCCAGGCCTATCACTACGACGACTTTTTTGAGCTGCTTCGCCTGCAAATGGAGTTTATGCAGGAACAAGGCCAGCCACTGGACTCGCTGCAGGATGAGCAGCTACAATACTATGTAAAGATTCTGACCGACCAGCTGGATGAGTTAAAGGCAGAGTTTCAGGCACTGGCAACCGGTCACGATGCCGGCTTCTACACCCGCTTCTGTGGCAGCCCCAAACAAATGGATCAGAAATTTAAATCCGCCAAAGAAGACCTGACCAGAGAGTTGGACCAGCTAAAACAAAACGTCCGCACCCTGCAGGATGATCCGCAGATGATCAAGGTTATTTTGAAGTAGAGTTATATACTTCGAGCGCTTGGTAAACTATAAAGCACTTAAGAAAAATAAGTACATTTGTTATGTAAGATTATTTTTGAAATGGCTTTAAAAACAGTACCAGCAGATAAGATCAATAACACCAATATTTACAATTCCAAAGAGCCAATAAGCTTTCTTTTTTGGATAGGCCTTGCATTTATTGTATTACTCTTTTCGCTGCCCAGAATAATACTAGGCGAAGACTCTTACATAACCATACATGATAACCTGGACTCCGAACTAGTCTGGAAAATGATCATGACCGAGGGCGGGCAACTGATTGGCGACAATGCAGTTACCCAGCGGGTTATGAACGGTTTTCCGTCCAAACTATACCCAAGCCAGCTGAACATTTCCGTTTGGTTTTTCCTGTTCTTGAGTCCCTTTCAGGCATATGTGGTTAATGAAATAGTAGTTCATGCTGTAGCTTTTATAGGCATGTTCCTGCTACTTAAAAAGTACGTATTACCTGCAAAGAACTATAGTTGGATAGTTTTGGGAGTATCGGTAACATTTGCTGCATTGCCTTTTTACTCTGTGTACGGCCTATCCATAACAGGACAACCACTGCTGCTTTACGCTTTTCTAACACTTTTAAACAAAGGCCATAACTGGAAGAGCTATGCTATAATCGTTTTGTATGCTTTCTACTCGAGCCTACCTTTAACAGGCTTTTTTATACTTGTTGCACTTGCAGGTTGGCTCATAGTGTATTACTACCAAAACCGCGTAGTTAATCTCCCATTACTTTTAGGTACTATAGTATTAGGTCTTTGTTATGTAATTACGGAGCACAATCTCCTATACATGATGTTACTGGATACTAGTTATGTTTCACATAGAACTGATTACACCCCTGAAAACATCGTTTCACATGATATTATAGAGTTGGTACAGCAGACAGCAGATAGCTTCGTGTTTGGGAATTATCATGCCGCCACAGTGCATCGCCCGGTACTTATTACAGCCATAATTGCTTTATTTATTGCCTGGAGAAGGAAGGATTATAGATCTTATGGTAATATCATAACGCTTTTAATTATTGCCCTGCTTTTATCGTTATCCTACACCATTTATAAAAGCTTTATACTGGTAGAGTTAAAAAACACTATTAGTATTGTTAAAACATTCGACTTCTCCAGGTTCTTCTGGTTCAGACCACTAGTGTGGTTCATAACTTTTGCATTGTCACTGGTAGTTATCTCACGAGACACCAAATGGGGGAAAATATTGGCTGGCTTTTGTGTGCTGCTTCAGTTAGCTTTTTGTCTCAAAAGCACCACGCAAACTACAAATGAGTTTAATGAAAACCGTCATTTGCTCATGGCAAAGTATTTAGGCACACCAAGGCCTCCGCAAAACCTGTCTGTAACTTACAAAGAGTTTTACTCTGAGGAGCTATTTGCACAGATCAAAGAATACATAAACAGACCGCAGGCGTCCTATCGTGTACTGAGTATTGGTTTTCACCCAAGTATCGCTCAGTTTAATGGCTTCTATACCCTGGATGGTTATCAGAACAACTATCCGCTGGAATATAAAAGACAGTTCAGAAAGATAATCTCCGAAGAACTTGCAAAAAACAAAAAATGGTATAACTACTTTGAAGGTTGGGGAAGTAGGTTTTATATTCTTCCTGCAGAACTGGAAAACTACTATGATAATGTAAAAACCAAAGAAGCCAGAATCAGGCAATTAGACATTAACACATCTGCTGCAAAAAGCATGGGAGCTGAGTATATATTCTCATCCATTAAAATTGAGAATGCCACTGAAAATGAAATGCACCTTGAGAAAGTGTTTGAGCGCGAAGATTCACCCTGGAGGATTTATTTGTATTCTATTTAAGTTGAGTAGCTATTTCTATAGACAAAATACCATACACTCGCAAGAGCTAAGCACAATGCGAGTGTATGATAGAAAAAATTTAATTCGAATGGTCGTGCAGTATTTTCCAGCCTTTATCCTCAGAATGCTCAAACACCAACGTATAGCGGCCACTTTGCTTCGAAGAATCCTGTGCAGTTAGAATATAACGGCCTGTAACCAGTGCATGGCTATCACCTAACGGGCGCATTTCCAGGCTATCGAAGCTTAGGGTTGAGGTTGGTGTGCCGGTTTCGGTAAAAGCAGCTTTGTAGTGCTCTTTCATCTCATTTACTCCTATCGGGCCTTTTGGCAGCATAAAAGTAGCCGCGCTGTCATAAACAGTTACAAACTTGTCCAGGTCACCTTTGTTCCAGTCGGCTGTAATGGCATTCAGGGTCGGGATAACCTGCGTAAAGTCTGCCTTTTCTTTTGTAGCAGTTTCAGGAGTGTTACAAGCGGTAAATAAAAGGGAAGCAGCAAGTATAGCGCCGCTTATAGCGTTCAATAATTTCATTTTGTGCAGTAGTTAGAAGTATGGATTTCGTATGGCAAATATGCAGATTTTAAAATATTTATCACAGGCGAAGTATAAATAGGCTGGGTTTATACTTGCCTGCATTCACCGTGCCACTCCGCCGCCGCTCTTTCGGATTTGCAATCCGAAAGTTTTCTACTGCAAGGATTTATAATCCGATTTCAATCACGTATTCAGTTGAATGGGACTGAAAAACAAAGTACATGCAGGATATTTATACTTCCTGACACTAACTGTTGTAGATTGGGTTGACGTATTTACCCGCCCGACATACCGCCATATCCTTATAGATTCGCTGAAATATTGCCAGCAACACAAAGGACTGGAGTTGTATGCTTGGTGCCTGATGAGCAACCACCTGCATCTGATAGCCGGTGCAGAAGACGGATATAACCTTTCGGATATACTTCGCGATTTTAAGAAGTTTTCCAGCAAAGCCGTAATTAAGGCTATACAGGAAGAAAGCGAAAGCCGCAAAGACTGGTTGCTAAACCGTTTTTCTTTCGCAGCGGGTAACGATATAAAAACCAAAAACTTCAAGTTCTGGCAGGACGGCAATGAAGCCAAAGAATTACACACAAACAGTTTTATAGAACAGAAGCTGCAGTACATTCATCAAAACCCTGTAGTAGCAGAAATTGTAGCCGAACCTGAGCATTATCTGTATAGCTCCGCTCTGAACTACGCCGGAGAACCCGGGTTATTGGATGTTATTTTGCTGGAGTAAGGTCAAACTGCAATCCATTTTGCTTTTTCGGATTTGCAATCCGAAAACGAATATTATCAGGATTTGTAATCCGCTTTTACACTTTTGATGTTGGCAGTCTGCTTTAGTAAAGCGGTGTTGAGGTCGGATTACAAATCCTCGCAGTAAGTGCTTTCGGATTGCAAATCCGAAAGAGCGGGAGAGATTAATTGACTTGCTCTTCAGAGATTTCGAAATCAATGATTTTATTATCTACTATCAATTTATTGATTTTTTCCACCTGATATGATTCAAGCCCAATTAGTGTTTGTACCTCAAGATTAGAAAATCCCATCTTTCTCAAATTCTAAATTTTCGCAGAAATAACCTCTTGCTCCTTAAGCTCATTTTCTATCTTTTGATTCTTATTTGGCAAATAGTGAATTATCAAATCTCTTATTATTTCAAAAACCTTTCCTAATCCTATAAGATCTATATTACCTCTAGAACCAAACTTTATTTTATTTACTTGTAAAGTGACAAGATTGCCACCACCAATACTCATTAAAGCATCCTCTAAACTATAATCTGCTGAATTATTAAGAATTCTAAATGCTGATTTTTTAAGGCTTTCGCGATGATATTGAACCTCTGGTAAACTATTCAAACTTTGTGACCAATTTAATTCATCCCCTTTTGAATTATATGAATAAATGGCACGCTCTAGAAGAAAATGGTAGTCATATAAGCAAGTTATAGCTTCAAATAATTTCAAAAACTCATTTGAGCTCCAATCATTATCAATGTGAATAATGAGTTTAGACTTATTAATAGAAACAATTTGAGACTTCAACGCCATTGTAAATACGTGCTAATGGTTAGAGTTTTTTATAAAAGATTAAATATATACATTCTGAAAAGAACATATACTTTATTCAACATCAATAAATCCGCCCAACCTTCTCCCCCAACTCCTCCACTCCCAACAAAACATTAACTTCCGTATCTTTGTAGAAGTACAACCAGCAGAACACGGCTAAACTATAAGCCTTGTGTTCTGCCTTTGCTGTTTTGTTATAGAACTGAATGAAAGTATCTGATTTCTTAGAACTGTACCGCCTCGACAGCGTGGTGCAAACCATTGCCGAACGCCTGAAAGCCAATACAGCGCACCGCCTGCAGCTAAAAGGTATGGCCGGTAGCCAGGATGCCGTACTGGCCTCGGCAGTTTATACTATAAATCACCAGCACCAACTCTTCGTGCTCCACGACAAAGAGGAGGCTGCTTATTTTTATACTGATCTCAAAAACCTGCTCGGCGACGAGAAGGAGGTCATGCTTTTCCCGACATCGTACAAGCGGCCGTATAGTTTCGACGATACCGAGAACGCCAACATACTCATGCGCGCCGAAGTGCTGAACCGCCTGAACCAGAAAACCGGCAAAGGCGAGCTTATAGTTACCTACCCCGAAGCGCTGACCGAGAAAGTTATAAACAAAAAATCGCTGGTCGAGAATACGCTGGGCGCTAAAGTGGGCGAAAAACTGGACGTGAATTTCCTGAGCGAGATGCTGGCAGAGTATGGTTTTGAGCGCACCGAGTTTGTGTATGAAGCGGGTCAGTATGCCGTGCGTGGCGGTATTGTGGACGTGTTCTCGTACGCCAACGACCTGCCTTACCGTATCGAGCTTTTTGGCGACGAGATTGAAAGTATAAGAACCTTCGACCCGGACACACAGCTGTCTGTTGAGACAAAGAAAGCGATCTCGATCATACCGAACGTACAAACAAAACTACTACAGGAAACCCGCGAAGCATTTCTGGACTTTTTACCTGCCGATACTACTATCTGGTTCAAGGATGTGCGCCAAACGCTGGATGTGATCGATGAGTATTTCGATAAGGCATCGCATGCATTTGATAAATTAATGGCAGGCAGCGGCGGCACCCAGATCGTGTCAGATCCGGAACAGCTTTTCCAGACACAGAAGCAGTTTAAGAAGCTGTTAGATAACTTTAATATCATCGAGATCGGCAAGCGTTTCCATTTTAAAACTGCCGAGGTAATACCTTTTTCAGCTAAGCCACAACCATCTTTCAACAAAGATTTTGACAGGCTGGTTAAAGATCTGCACGAGCACCAGAATAATGGCTTTGTAAACATCATCGCTACCGATTCGCCGCGCCAGATAAATCGCCTGACAACCATTTTCGATGAGCTCGACCACGATATTCGTTTCCAGCACCTGGCTATTTCCCTGCGCGAAGGCTTCATCGATCAGACTTTAAAACTTACCTGCTACACCGATCACCAGCTGTTCGACAGATTTTACCAGCACAAGGCCAAGGAAGGGCATTCCAAGTCCAAGGCCATGACGCTGAAAGAGCTGCGCTCGCTGCAGCCCGGCGACTATATTACGCACGTAGACTATGGCATCGGCCGCTTTGCCGGACTGGAAAAAGTAGAAGTGGGTGGCCGTTTGCAGGAAGCGATAAGATTGGTTTACCGCGACGATGATCTGCTGTATACCAGTATTCACTCGCTGCACAAAATAAGCAAGTATAGCGGCAAAGAAGGCGGCCCGCCAAGCATGAGCAAACTTGGCTCGCCGGAGTGGGAAAACAAGAAGAAGAAAGTTAAAAGCAAGGTTAAAGACATTGCCGCCGAGCTTATTAAACTATACGCCAAGCGCAAGGCTGCTCCCGGTTATTCCTTTACCCGCGATGGCTTCCTGCAAGCCGAACTGGAGTCGTCATTCATTTACGAAGACACCCCGGATCAGGGCAAAGCTACCGAAGATGTAAAAGCCGACATGGAGCAACCGCACCCGATGGACCGCCTGGTGTGCGGCGACGTGGGTTTCGGCAAAACAGAGATTGCTATACGCGCTGCCTTTAAAGCCGCCTGCGATGGCAAGCAGGTTGCCGTGTTAGTGCCTACTACGGTATTGGCCATGCAGCACTTTAAAACATTCCGCGACAGGTTGGAGCAGTTCCCGGTTACCGTAGATTACATCAACCGCTTTAAAACGGCCAAAGATGTTAAAAACACCCTGAAGCGCGTAGCCGAAGGCAAAGTAGACATTCTGATCGGTACACACCGAATTGTGAGCAAGGATATCCAGTTTAAAGACCTGGGCTTACTAATAATTGATGAAGAGCAGAAGTTTGGTGTAAAGACAAAGGAAAAATTAAAGGAAATGCGCGTGAATGTAGATACGCTTACACTTACCGCCACGCCTATTCCGCGCACGCTGCATTTCTCGCTGATGGGTGCCCGCGACCTTTCGGTTATAGCTACGCCGCCGCCAAATCGCCAGCCTGTGCAAACCGAACTGCATGTGTTCGATGAGTTGCTGATACGCGATGCTATTGCGGCGGAGCTAAAGCGTGGCGGCCAGGTATTCTTTGTACATAATCGTGTGAAGGATATTGACGAGATCGCTAACATGATCCTGAAACTGGTGCCGGATGCCCGTATTACGTTTGCCCACGGCCAGATGGATGGCGAGCTGCTGGAAAAACGCATGATGAAATTTGTGGAAGGAGAATATGATGTACTGGTTTCCACTAATATCATCGAGTCCGGCCTGGATATCCCGAATGCCAACACCATCATCATCAACAGGGCGCACATGTTCGGTTTATCTGACCTGCACCAGATGCGTGGCCGCGTGGGTCGCTCCAACAAAAAGGCTTATTGCTATTTGCTAACACCACCTGTATCTGGTTTGCCAAGTGATGCCCGCAAACGTTTGAGCACCCTCGAAGAATTCTCTGATCTGGGCGAAGGCTTCAAGATTGCCATGCGTGACCTGGACATCCGCGGGGCAGGTAACCTGCTGGGTGGCGAGCAAAGCGGCTTTATTACCGACCTTGGTTTCGAGATGTACCACCAGATCCTAGATGATGCCGTGAAGGAACTGAAAGAAACAGAATTCCGGGAGCTATTCCTGGGCGATAACCTGGAGCAGTTTATTGAGCCGGTGCGCGACTGTAACATCGAAACCGACATGGAAGTGCTGATACCGGACTGGTACGTGAGCAACATTTCGGAGCGCCTTAACCTGTACAGCAAACTCGACAGCACCAAAGACATGGATGACCTGGAAAAATTGCGTGCCAGTATAGTGGACCGGTTTGGTCCGTTGCCGGAGCAGGTCCAGAAACTGATAGACATTGTTAAACTACGCTGGCAGGCGCAGCAGCTTGGTTTCGAGAAGCTGACTATCAAAAAAGAAGTGATGAAAGGCTACCTGCCAAGCGAGAACAATGACAAGTATTTTCAATCAGATACGTTTGGTAATATCCTCAAGTATGTGCAGCAGCACCAGCGTCGGTCACGCTTAAAAGAGGCCAAGGTCAAGCTTATAGTTATAGTTGAGGACATCCGAAGTATAGCAGATGCCAGGGAAGTTTTCGAGGAGTTAGGTATCAGGGAAATTAACCCTGCTTAAAGAGGTGACGTAAACTCCTGATTTAGACACTCTTGCCATGATGGATGTATCAATATACAAGCAGGTTAAAAATGCGCTACAAATAAGTAACGAGTACCTGATCGAGTTTATGGATGCATTACCGCAAATGGCATGGACAGGCAGCCCCAGTGGTAAAATCTTATACTTTAACAAAGCCTGGTACGACTATACCCGCATACCCGCCGGCCCCACGGATGGTTGGCTGAAAACGGTGCATCCTGAAGACTCCTTCCAGGTAATCGAAGCCTGGAACAAGTCGCTTCAGTCCGGCGATTATCACATGGAGTGCCGCATCCGAAACGGTGCAGATGGTTCATATAAATGGTTCCTGGAACAGGCCATGCCCATCCGCGACGCAAACGGCGAAATCATTATGTGGTTTGGCACTTATACCGATATAGACAATGAAAAGCAGGACATGGAGCCATTTTAGTTGCTGAGCAGGATACACTATAGTTTAATTTTAGGGTTATCAGCCAAATAAACATTTGAATAGGAAGATTCTTTAATTAAATTTACTGACCAACCCTTTTACCCGAGGGAGGAAACTTATTTTTCCATGTCAGCTCAGCAAATAACTACGTTACCCGACCTTGGCCCTGTTTTCCGCTCTTTACCAGGTTGGTATATTGCTCTTTCGCCGGAGTTTACAATTTTAGAAGTAACAGATGCTTACCTGCAAGCGCGCCATACCTCGCGCGATCAACTGCAAGGCAAATCGTTGATAAAAACGTTTGAAGGGTGTTCCGTTTTGCTTAACACACCTCCTACCCAGGCTTTGGAGCAATCATTACAACACGTACTTTTTGCCAACCAGAAACACCATATCTCAACCTTTTGCTATAGTTTAAAACTGCCGGAGGCCTTGGGTGGCAACTATAAGGAGTGCTACTGGAGTGTGACCAACTCCCCGATTCTGGATGATAAGGGCAACCTGCTCTATATTCTGCACGAGGCCCGCGAGTTATCTGAAAAAAATGGCACAGCGCAGGCTAACGAACAAATTACGGTGTTAAATAACGCGCTGGATGCAGTGTCGTGGGAATATGATCCTGTTCTGAACAAGATGGAATGGGGACCGGGACTGCAACAGATACTTGGCTACACACCGGAAGAAATGGGCCCGGGAGGCGAGTCGTGGGATGAGCGCGTCCACCCCGATGATTTTGAAGCCGTACAGGCAAGCATAGAAAAAGCGAACGCCACTGGCAGTAAGATCTGGACCGGCGAATACCGTTTCAGGAAAGCAGATGGCACCTACATACCGGTACTGGACCAAGGCTATATCATTTATCACTCCGATGGCAGGCCACTCCGCACGCTTGGCTCTATTATAGATCTGTCAGAGCATAAAAAATCGCAGGAAGAGTTAAAAGAAAGCGACATGCGTTTCCGGCACCTGCTGGAAGTTTTGCCGCATATGGCCTGGATGGCAGACGCGCACGGCAAAGTAATTTACTTTAACAAGAACTGGTATAGTTACACCGGCATGACGCCAGACCAAACAGAAGGCTGGACCAGCGTTATACACCCCGAAGATACCGCCATTGTTTTAATGGAATGGCATAATACCCTGGCAGCTGGTGCACCTTACGAAATTGAATACCGCCTGCATAACTATCACGACAAAAGCTATCGCTGGTTCCTGGAACGCGGCGTGCCTATGTACAGCTCTGATGGTAAGCTGCAGTTCTGGATAGGAACACTTTCCGATATTGATGACCAGAAGCAGGTAATGGAGCGCATCCGCGAAAAAGACCTTCAGCTTGAGAACATACTAAACCACTCACCGGTACATTTCTGCCAGTTGCAAGGCCCGGAGCATGTGTGCACTTACATTACCCCGGGCATAAGCTTGTTTTTCGGGAACAGGCAGTACCTGAACAGAACCGTGCGTGACATTTGGCATGAACTAAAACACACCGAGTTCTTCAACATACTGGATGAAGTTTACAGGACCGGCAACAAAATAAAGACCCAGGAATATAAGCTGATAGCCGACCGCATGCGCAACGGGCAAACAGCTGAAATATACCTTAACCTGGAATACAGACCACTTATCAAGAACGACCGCGTCGAGGGCATCCTTGTTTCGGCAGTAGATGTGACCGAACTGGTAAAAACCAAACAGCGCATGGCCTACAACGAGTACAGCCTGCGCCTGTTATCCAAAGCGGCTGGTTGTGCCACCTGGGAGTGCGACGTACCCCGTAAAACCATAACCTGGAGCGAATCTTACAAAGAGCTTTTTGGCTACTCCGACAGCGACCTGGAAGCCGAATCCAGCACCTGGGACAGAAACATACACCCCGACGATTACAAAACTATACGGGAAAGCATAGATGCGACTATAGCAAAAGGCCAGCGCACCTGGACAGGTGAGTATCGCTTCAGAAAGGCAGATGGCAGCTATACCTCAGTGCTGGACCATGGTTTTATAGTTTACAATAGCCAGGGCAAGCCCGAACACATGTTGGGTTCGTTGGTAGATATTACCCGGCAAAAGAAACACGAACTGGCACTGCAATACAACAGCGAACGCTTTAAGCGTATTGCCATGGCCACCAACGACGTGCTATGGGACTGGAACCTGCAGGACGACACCATCTGGTGGAACGAAGGCTACACAACACTTTTCGGATACCAGGTTATTCCACATGATCTTCCGATCGACTCCTGGACCTCTAATATCCACCCGGATGACCTAAACCGGGTAAAAGCATCCATCCACCAGGTTATCGATTCAGATACAAATACCTGGGAAGATGAATACCGTTTTAAATGTGCCGACGGTTCTTATAAGCTGATACACGATAAAGGACATGTGCTGCGCAACACAGATGGCAAAGGGATCAGGATGTTTGGTTCTATGCTTGATGTAACTGAAAAACGCAGAATTGAGCAGCAACTGCACGAAAGCAATGCCCGCACCCACGAGATACTGGAGTCGTTGCCACTCATGACCTGGACCGCCACGCCCGATGGCAAGGTAAACTATTATAACCAGCGGTGGTACGACTATACAGGCAATACGTATGCTGAACTTATAAGCTGGGCAGATATCATTCACCCGGAAGACATGGAGCATACGATCCGACTATGGGAAGAGGCGATACAAAAAGGCAAACCATTTGAGACTGAGAACAGGTGGCGCTCTGCTGCCGATGGTGTGTACCGTTGGTTCCTGGCGCGTGCCGTACCAATCCGTAACTCCGAAGGCGAAATAACGATGTGGGTTGGCTCGCATACCGAGATCGAGGATCAGAAACAGGCGATGCTGGCGCTTGAAGAAAGCACGAACAAATTCAGGTTCCTGACTGAGTCTAGCCCGCAGGTTGTGTGGAGCGCCAACCCCGATGGAAATATAGACTACACCAGCAAACAGTGGCTGGACTATACCCAAATGACGCTGGAGGATTCGCTGGGTTATGGCTGGGCTCCTGCCATCCACCCCGACGACCTGCCTGTTCTGATGGAACTATGGGCAGAGTCCATTACTACCGGAAAACTATTTTATGTAGAAGTACGGGTATGTAATGTAAAAACTAAAGAATACCAGTGGTTCCTGATAAAAGCGCAGCCGCTGCGTAACGAAAAAGAAGAGATCATAAAGTGGTATGGCGTAGGGCTGAACATAAACGAGCTGAAAGAACTGCAGGAACAGCTACAGGAGTCGGAACAGCAATTCCGCTTTCTTACGGAGTCTATACCGCAAATGGTCTGGACGGCAACACCGGACGGAGCTACCGATTATTTTAACAAACGCTGGATAAACTATACCGGGCTGTCTTTTGAAGAAAGCGTAGGCCCTGATGCCTGGCTGTTGGCTTTGCACCCCGATGATCATAAAATGGCCTTTGAGCGCTGGCAGTACTCGGTGCGCACCGGCGAATACTACGAACTGGAATACCGCATACGCAATGGCCAGAATGGGCCTTACCGCTGGTTCCTGGGCCAGGGCATACCTATGCGCGATGCCGAGGGCAACATAGTACGCTGGTTTGGTACCTGCACCGACATTGAAGATCACAAAAAAGCGGAAGAAGAACTGGTAGAAAAGAACCTGGAACTGGAGCGCATAAACCAAGACCTCGACAGCTTTGTGTATGCCGCCTCTCACGACCTGAAACTGCCTATCGTTAACATGGCCGGTATCTTTAAAGAACTTACGCAAAGTGTGGAGTTCACAGATCCGGATGCCCCGAAACTGGTGAGCCTGTTCAATAAATCGCTGGACCAGATCCATAACACTATAGTTGATCTGTCGGATGTGGTGAAGATGCAGAAACACAAGACCAGGGATAATGAATTGGTTGACCTTGACAAACTTACAGAAGATGTGAAGCTGAGTATACAGGATGTACTGCACAATACGGGGGCCAGCATAACTACTGATTTCTCGGAAGTACCGTCGCTTGCTTTCTCGAAGGCAAACCTTAAAAGTATAGTTTACAACCTGCTAAGCAATGCCATTAAGTACCGCAAACCAAACCAGAAACCAGCTGTATTTTTAAGCACCACCCGAAAGGGCGATTACGTAGAACTAAAGGTGCAGGACAACGGCATTGGAATTGATATGAACAAACACCAGAACAAACTGTTCCAGATGTTCAAACGTTTCCATAACCACGTAAGCGGCTCCGGGCTGGGCTTGTATATAGTTAACAGGCTGCTGACAAACAGCGGCGGCTACATTACCATTGAGAGTACTTTAAACGAAGGAACAACGTTTTTACTTTACTTTAAACAAAAGAACGCGTAAGCTAATCTGAAAATATAATCAGCAACATGAGGCAATTAAAAACTATTCTGCTTATCGACGACGACGAGACGACCAACTACCTGAACCACCGCCTGCTTTCGCGCATGAATACGGCAGAAGACATACGGGTAGTGACGAACGGCGAGGAAGCACTGGAATACCTTGAGAAAGCCTTTGCAGGTGTAGAAGGTTATCCGCGCCCAGATCTGATCTTTGTTGACATTAAAATGTCGGTGATGGATGGTTTCGAGTTTTTGGAGGAGTACCAGAAGTTTGATGAAACAAATAAGAACCAGACCATTATGATGATGCTGACCTCTTCGGCCAGCTTTTACGACCTCGAGAAGCTGAAGCAGTTCCCGGAAGTACTGAAGCATTACTCCAAGCCTCTGGCTGAGGCCGATGTAAGAGAAATTATAGAAGAACATTTTTAGCAGCTAAACTATAGCTGCAACTATAGCGGGATGCCTTTTACACAAAGGGCATCCCGTTGCTTTTATGCCTTTAGCATTAACTATAGCTTTGCCTGCCTCGTATTGTTAAGTACCTGCCATAAGGTAGCAATTGATGATTAAAAGACTGAAAGACAATGGCAAACTATAATGAAGAAGAAAACAAACGCGTAAATCGGGAACAGCACCGCGGTGGTATGGAGCAGAATCTGCCCCAGCACCGTTATGGTTACAGAACCCCGAAAGATCAGAAATGGGACGAAGGCAATTACTTTCATACCGGCCCAAGCAAACGAGGCGCTCAGGACAGAGATCACCGGGATAGAACCCCTGCGCCAAACCAGCACAGCACCTATAACCGTGGCGAAAGCGCACACCTGAACGACCACTACGGCAGCCGCCCGAACAGTGCTTACCGCAACGAGCGCTCTTACTTAGACCACGGCGACTCATTCGGCTCGTCACAATACAACCCGCAGTATGCTTCAGGCAGATCGCAGCCCGGCAACTATAACGAACCGCCAACAAGCTCTTACGAACAGTATAACGATGTGCCCGGAGGCAGAAGCCGCTACAAAGAAACTGATTTCAGGTATGGCAGCGGTACGCATAACTGGTACCAGGAAGGTCGCTTTACACCGGACAGCACCCCGGAACCGCAACGCGATCACAGAAGCTTTTTTGGACGCATAAAAGATACCTGGAACGACATCATGCATTCCGATGACCCGGATTATCGTCCGAGCCACGGCTACCCGACCCACAAAGACCGCATAAACGAACGAAAACGCTACGGCAACGACCTGTATAACAGGCAGCAGTTTGACCGTGGCTACGAAGGTGGTCCGCGCTGGGCAGACGAAACAGACTCGGGCAATGATAATTATTACGATGACGCCGACAGAACCCAACGTTATAGAAGATAATAACGTATATGGAGCAGGTTAGATAGATTGGTTATAGATTAGTTTTAGTTAGTAAAAGCGAAGCAGGCAACAACACCCGCTTCGCTTTTTTTATGCCCTTACCACACCTGTGAACATCCTTTACCTGCCATCGTAAACAAAATAGTATATAAACCTAAAAAAGCTATGAGACACGAACAGAATTATAACGATAGAAATTACCGCGACCGCGAGAGATATAACCAGGACAGAAACCGCCGGCCACGCGAACAGCAGAATACGGCCAGCCGCTGGGGAGAACCCGATCCGCGGATGGGCCCGCGCGAAGACGAATGGCGCAGGCACGATGCCGATTACAACAGGCAGCAGAACGAATACCGAAACGACTGGCGACCTTTTAACCAACCCGAGAACCGCCAATTCCGGCACGAAGAGCGCGGCTATGGCACTTACAGAAATGAACGTCCGGATTGGAACAGAAATGAAGACCACAGCAGCCTTAACCAACATGCCAACGACCGCTGGACGCAGGACGAACACATGCCACATCAGCAACACCATCATCCACGCCATTCATCAGAAAGATTTTACAGTGAACAACGTAGAAGAAACTGGTAAAACCCAAAGCCCCCGGCACCACAATGCCGGGGGCTTTTTTATAGTTTAAAACCGTTGCCTTACACCTACGCCAAAAGAGATAAGCTCGGGCAGGCCGGGCACCAGGTTTACTGAAAAGTCTGTCTGCTCTGATAATTTATAGTTGTACTCGAGCTCGCCGGCGTACCAGTAAAATTTATACTGCCACTCGCCGCGCCTGTTAAAATAGCCATCATCCTGATAACCCTCTAACCGGTTCCAGTCTTTGCGATACACCAATGTAGGCCCAATGCCACCGTTCAGCGAATGCCTGTTTTTCTGGAAGATAAGGGCTCGCCAACCAATATGCGTGAACCCAGCCAACGAGGCGGCACAATCGGCATACAGCCCCTGCTCTACTCTAATCGCATGTTTGTTGCCAACTATAAACCTGTCATAGCCAACTATAGCGCCGTAGTTAAAGGTGATGTAGCCTTTATCATCGAGCCGGTTCGGGAAAATTTCGGGATGGGGGCTTTCTTTCAGATGCACCGATATGCCAAATAGCTTTGCCGTAAACGCATTTTTGTACTCCGCATCCTGCGCCAGGCATGGAATAGCAACTATAGTCCAGAGCAATATGATCGTGAAGCAACGCATCTGTTACTGCTATACGGAAGTTAAGCTTAAACTATAGAACCAGCATGCGTGAGGGATGGAGCAGTTGTTTGAGCTCCTATAGTGAGAGCACGAACTACAGAGCGAGCCGCGAGAGCCTGCCCAAACTATAGCCTCAAAATAACGCTATCAACAATTAACAACTTAGTACATTTGCACCAGTATATGAACCAACTCGAAGACTTACTACAACAGATACGTGCCTGCCGCATTTGCGAAGAGCATCTGGTGTTAGGCCCGAGACCGGTATTGCGTGCCAGCACTACGGCAAAGCTGCTTATAGTTGGTCAGGCGCCGGGTACTAAAGTACACGCAAGCGGCAAACCCTGGGACGACCAGAGCGGAAAACGCCTTCGCTTGTGGCTGGGTCTGGAGCCCGAAGTATTTTACGATGAAAGCAAAGTAGCTATAGTTCCGATGGGTTTCTGCTACCCGGGCAAAGGCAAAAGTGGCGACCTGCCGCCACGCCCCGAATGTGCCCGACACTGGCATCAGCAATTATTGACTCTACTCCCAAACATTGAATTAACCTTACTGGTAGGCAAGTATGCGCAGGACTATTTTCTGAAGGATAAAGCCAGACCAACTCTTACACAAACGGTAACCAACTGGCACGAGTATTTACCTGCGTTTATGCCGATGCCGCACCCTTCGCCGCGAAACCAGTTTTGGGTAAAGCATAACCCGTGGTTTGAGCAGGATGCCGTACCTTATTTGCAGAAGCAGGTAAAACAGTTGCTCTCCTAACCCTAACTATAGTATATTCGTTGCAAGAATTCCCACTGATATAACTACCAAAACCATGGCAAATTACCCAACCAGCAAACTACCTGATGTAGGCACCAGTATTTTCTCGGTAATGTCGGCACTGGCCAACGAGCATAAGGCCATCAACCTGTCGCAGGGCTTCCCGGACTTTAACTGCCCCGAGGAGTTGATGGAGCTGGTTACAAAGTATATGCACGCAGGTTTTAACCAGTATGCGCCTATGCCTGGTGTGGTATCACTGCGCGAGAAGATCAGTATTAAAACCGAGAAGCTTTATGGTTACCAGCCTAACCCGGACACCGAGATAACAGTTACATCGGGCGCTACCGAAGCGTTGTTTGCTGCCATTACGGCTGTAATTAAACCCGGCGATGAAGTAGTAGTTTTGGAGCCTTGCTACGATTGTTATACGCCTGCCATCCGGTTAAATGGAGGTATTCCGGTGTATGTGCCCTTAGCCTTACCTGGCTTTAATGTAGATTGGGACCTGGTAAAGCGCAATATTTCTTCCAGAACGCGACTGATCATCATAAACACACCGCATAACCCAACCGGCGCCGTTATGACCAAAGCCGACATGGATGAACTGGCCCACATTGTGGATGGAAGTGACATTCTGGTTATCAGTGATGAGGTGTACGAACACATGGTTTTTGACGGAATTAAACACCACAGCGCCCTGGAAAATGCTATCCTGCGTGAGCGTAGTTTTGTGATCTCATCGTTCGGGAAAACCTACCACACCACCGGCTGGAAAATTGGGTACGCTATAGCACCGCCTGCACTAACGGCAGAGCTCCGTAAAATGCACCAATTCATTACGTTCTGTACCGTCACACCCTTGCAGCTGGCTATCGCCGATTTTATGGATAACGAGGCACATTACCTTAGCCTTCCGGATTTTTACCAGGAGAAACGCGATGCCTTCTGTCAATATTTAGCACCATCCAGGTTCGAGTTTCTGCCATCATCTGGCACGTATTTCCAGTTGCTGAAGTATGATGCCATTTCGAAGGAGCATGACCAGGATTTTGCAAGACGCCTGATCCAGGAAGTTGGCGTAGCCGCCGTTCCGGTTTCAGCCTTTTACCACGACAAGACTGACCACCATTACCTGCGTTTCTGCTTCGCCAAAGGAGACGAAACACTATGCGCCGCCGCCGAGAAGCTGGTTAAACTATAGTTTGAATTGTTGATGGTTGAATTGTTAAAGTATAAGTAGCAACGTATTGCGCCCCTACAATTTTTTAACTTTCTAACTTTCTAACTTTCTAACTCACAAACTCTCTAACTCCCAAACTATGGATCTTCGGGTAACTATAGTACAGACTGAACTACACTGGCAGGATGCGGAAGCGAACAGGAAGATGTTTGCTGAAAAGTTAGCTGCGGCCAATCCGCAAACAGACCTGATCGTGTTGCCCGAAATGTTTACGACTGGTTTTAGTATGGATGCCGCTAAGCTGGCTGAACATCCTGAAGGTGAAACCTTGCAGTGGATGAAAGAGCAGGCAGCGAACTATAACGCTGTAATAACCGGGAGTATTATTGTAAAGGAGAATGACCAATACTATAACCGTTTATTTTGGGTAAGACCGGATGGCAGCTACGAGCATTATAACAAAAAACACCTGTTCCGGATGGCAAAGGAGCACCATACCTATACTTCCGGAGATGAGCGTTTGACGGTTGAATTGAAAGGCTGGAAGGTTTGTCCGTTGGTGTGTTATGATCTGCGCTTTCCGGTCTGGAGCCGCAACACCAGCAACCGATATGACCTGCTGCTTTATGTAGCCAACTGGCCGAAAGCGCGCGGCCTGGCCTGGCGCACGTTGCTACAAGCCAGGGCTATCGAAAATATTGCTTACACTGTTGGTGTGAACCGCATCGGCACCGATGGCAACGATCACCCCTATTCCGGCGACTCCGCCATCATCCACCCCAAAGGCCACAAACTTTTAGAATCTTCGGAACAGGAAGGCATTCATACCATCACATTAAGCAAACAGGAACTACTGGATTTCAGAGAGGCTTTCCCGGCACACCTGGATGCGGACGAGTTTGAGTTGAAGGATTAGTTCTTTATACTTCAGAAGTTATGTTACTGGCGCGAGTCTACAGACTCGTGTCGTAGAGTGTGCCAGAGTCTCTAGACTCGCTTGGGCCAGAGGCCTAACTATAGTAAGTCACGAGCGAGGACGCTCGCGCCATGGAACTTTAGAATAAGCTTACTAAGTCATTCGCTCTTTCGGACTTCCTAGTCCGAAAGCCATCTGCCGGGGACGTCCCCGTCCCCGTTATACCATAAATAAACGCGGACGTGGACGTCCGCAGCAGCCTTTATTTCGGACAAGGAAGTCCAAAAAAGCCATAATTCAAGTAAAAAGGAAACCAGCTACTACCGGCATCAAATCTATATCATCCTGAACCACTTTCATCTTCAATTCAGAGCGAGCCTGCACCATGCGCTGTAAGCGGCCATGATCATTCCTGAAAACTATAAGCTGTTCTTTTTGACCTTCCAGTACCAACTCAATCAACGGAAACACACTCCCAAAACCAGCATCTGCACTGGCACTATCAATACAAACTATAACCTGCTCTGAGCCCTGTAGCAATTGTTTCGCATAGTGCAGTACCAACTCCCCTGATCGGGAATCCACATCCAACACAGCCACATCTGGTAACTGCTTTTTTAACCCTTCCAGCACCGGGTTGCCATAAACTATAGTTTGGTCATCAGCTAGCAGGCGGAGGTATAGCAGCGCTTTCATTACTGAACTACAAATTTGGCGGTTTTAAAGTTGCCCTGCCTGTTTACAGCTCTCACGAAATACATACCCGCTTTCAGGTTATGTACCGGCAGGCTGTTGTATTGCTTATAGTTGCTACCGCTGTTGTAAACCTTCCTGCCGATGGCATCATACACCACAAATTTTACCGGCGCAGAGGCCTGCACCCGAACTATAGTTCCGTTCCGGGCTGCCAGGTTAGGGTATACCTCCACTATAAGTTCCTCGGTTGGTGTGTCAGGGTTTTGCTGGTAGCCCGAAGTTTGCTGCAGTAAGTATAGTCCGCCGCCCTGCGTACCAGCAACTAAGTATAGTTTGCCTGCTCCGCCAAGTGCTGCAGCAGTTATGCTTGTGCCTCTCCCTAATTTGGTTGACAGTAAACTTTCAGCAAACTGGTTTTCCAGGATGTCTGTTTCGGGTGTGAAGGTTTGCTCCAGGATAGCTACCAGGTTGCGGTATACTTTTATAGTTCCGCTATCGTCGGTGGTGATCAGATCTATAGTTCCGTCGCCGTCAATATCTGTAGTTGTGGGGTGAAGATAGCGCTTATCAAAACTAAAACTGATACCACCCAGATTTGCTTTTGCTAAACTATAGTTTGTACCTGTGTTGGTGTATAGTTGCAGCTCTCCGGATGCTTTCCCCAACACCATATCCAGGTCGCCATCTTTATCCGCATCAAAAAAGGCTGGCGCATCGCCATCTGTAGCTGTATGTAGTTGCCTTTTATCTGCCCAGTTATAAGATATAGCCTGACCGGTGTAAGGCAGGTAAACTATAGCTGTAGCATTGGTCTGGGTAGATTTGTAAGTAAGCACTAAGTCTGGTTTTCCATCTCCGGTTATGTCGGCGAAGGTTGGTTTTATGTTGAGCAGTTGCTGACTTTCAAGGTCCAGGTAATTGTCTGTTACAAGCGTAAAAGCCGGGGTTACAGCCGTTCCGGTATTCTGAAAATAACTTAGCGTAGCCACATATTTCCCGTTTCTGTAAGCACCTATATTTCCAACCAGCATATCCAAATCGCCGTCATTATCCATATCTGCGAAAGCCGGGTAAGCGCCTTCTCCATAATCCAGCATTTGCTCCTGCAGAAAATCATCCTGAACAAACTCAAAATCCGGCTGGTCTATAGTTCCGTTATTTTTGTAGAGCCATACCGAGCGCTGCAGTTCAGGCTTTGCCTCGTTGGTGTTGGCTAAGTTTGGCGCTACCAGCAGGTCGGGGATGCCATCAAACGTTACGTCTTCGTAATAGGCAGCGGGAAATTTACTAAAGCTGGCGCGGCGCGTATTTGCCGGGAAGCTCACCGAGATCTCATCCATAACAGCTTGCTGCGCGGTGCCTTTGTTTTCCATCAGCACCAGGTCATCGCACTGCACAGCTCCGGTAAGTAGTTCTTTATCTCCATCGCCATCCATATCCAGCAACAGTAACGAGCTACCCGTGTGGCCTGTATGCAATGGCCCCGCAACACGGCAGGCCGCCCCGAAAACATAGTTGTTACAGCCATCGCACTCGGTAATGCCGCCCCACCAGTTGGAGCTGCGCACAAAACTAAGGCTATTGCAATTCAGCTTATTCTCCACGCGCATGTTCTGGTAATATTCCAGCTTCTGGCCATGCGAGAATTCTGACACCAACACATCCAGATCACCATCGCCATCCACGTCTTCTATCGCCGGAATATCAGCGCTTTGCAGTTGCAGGTTTACGCCCTGATTGTAAAGTATGGCCTCCTCGGCAAGTACGAATTTGGGTAGTTGGTTAGCACCTTTCTCCTGCCGGTACACTTTAATGCCGAGTGGTGTGCTTGTAAAAATATCCTTCAGTCCATCGCAGTTATAGTCGCGCAGCAACACCCAGGCCGTCAGGTCACCCGGGAAAAGGATTTCGTATTCAGGGCTGTATTTATAGTTCCAGGTGCCATTTTGCTGCACGGCCAGCCACGTAAATACTTTGTGCTGCATACGGTCGTAAGCAAACAGGTCAGGCTGGTTATCGTTGTTCAGGTCTATAGTTGAAAACTGGGGGGCGCTCAGTCCGCCGCTCCAGGGTTGGGGCAATTTACCCTGCGCTATAGTTACCGGCACATCGTGGCGTAGTACAAACTGCAATGGCTGCTGGGCCATAGTTGTAACTGCGGCAAAGAGTAAAAACAGGGTCAACAACTTTTTCATAGAGATAGAAGGAGCGGTGATGTGCTGTGGCGCCGTTGCTGTTTTGGGTGTATATTGCACCGTGTATGGCAGCTATAGTTTACGTACGTGGCCGCTACAGCATTTATACTTTAAATTTAACCATTTCATGCAGACCAGCATCGAATTTCTATATCAAAAATACCTGGAGTGCAGCCACGTTAGCACCGACTCGCGCGCCGACCAGAATCAAAGCCTGTTTTTTGCCCTGAATGGCCCCAATTTTAAAGGAGCCAAATTTGCAACTATGGCCCTGGAGAAAGGTGCGAAATATGCTGTTGTAGATGACCCGACTATGGCTGCTGCAAATGTTTTTGTAGTAGAAGATACGCTGCAAGCGCTGCAGGACCTGGCACGCCATCATCGCAAACAATTAAGCATACCCGTAATTGGCATAACTGGCAGCAACGGTAAAACCACTACCAAAGAGCTGATCTATTCCGTACTGAGCCAGAAATTTAATACGCTGTATACACAGGGCAACCTGAATAACCACATTGGCGTGCCGCTAACCCTGCTGCGTATAAAACCGGAGCACGAAATAGCAATCATCGAGATGGGTGCCAACCACATCGGCGAGATAGAATTGCTTTGCACGATTGCTCATCCAACGCACGGCATGATCACGAACATTGGCAAGGCGCACCTGGAAGGATTTGGTAGTTTGGAGGGTGTGGCCCGAGGCAAAAGCGAACTATACGTGCACCTGGATAATACCGCAGGTACCGTATTTGTGAACACCGGAAACGAGCACCTGATGCGCATGAGCCGCCGCATCGCTAGTAAAGTAACCTACCCTGCCACCGGCGACTTTTACCACAGCGAACTGCTGGAAGCATCGCCATACGTGGTGTATAAAGACGAAGAAGGCAACGTGGTGCACACGCAGTTGGTAGGCAGCTATAACTATGAAAATATGGCCGCAGCAGCTTGCATCGGTAAATATTTTGGAGTGCCGCTTAGCAAAGCCAACGAAGCCATCGCCAACTATAGCCCGGTAAATAACCGCTCGCAGGTTATTACAAAAGGGAGTAACACTATTATACTTGATGCTTATAACGCCAACCCAACCTCAATGGCTGCTGCCATCCGCAACTTTGGCAGCATGAATGCGCCGCGCAAAGTGGTTATACTGGGAGATATGTTTGAGATGGGAAATGAAAGTATAGCCGAGCACACTGCCTTAGGAACTATAGCCGCCGAACAACCTTTCGATACCGTCCTGCTTTGCGGAAAAGACATGAAGTTTGCCGCTAAAGCCAACCCTAACTTCAAACATTTTGAAACAAAGCAGGAACTACAGAACTGGCTTCAGCAAAACCCGATTTCCGATAGCTATATTTTGATTAAAGGCTCTCGTGGTATGGGGTTGGAAACACTTGTTGAGTTGTTGTAGAGTTACAAATATGAAAAAGCTTTTCAAAATATTAAGATGGACCTTAGTAAGCATCTTAGCTTTTACAGGTATTTTAAATTTATTCCTCTATGTAAGTTCCTTTTTTCAGCATGAAGCATCATCTCCGATAAATAGAAATGAATATCTGATAGCAGGCCTTATATTTTTGATTGTAAGCGTAGTAGTTGCCAAACTAAAAATCACAGGTAATAAATATATAGGTTAACTTACCCTTTTATATATAAACAGAAAAGCCAGCAATTTATAGTTGCTGGCTTTTCTGTTTATACACTTTTCGTCGCTTAAAAAGGCGACTCAAAATGCTTTAGCATCGGCAGCACTTCATCCTTCGGAGAAACAAGCGGGTTTTCAATTCCCCAGTCTATGCCTAGTTCCGGGTCGTTCCAAAGCAGGCCACCTTCTGCGGATGGCTGGTAATAATCTGTGCACTTGTACAGGAAAGTCGTGTTGTCTTCGAGGGCTACAAAGCCATGGGCAAAGCCTTCGGGTACATAAAACACATTCTGCTGTTCGGCATCTAAAATGCAGGTAACGTGTTTGCCATAGGTTAGCGAATCTTTACGCAGGTCAACAGCTACATCCAAAGCACGGCCTGAAGAAACACGTACCAGTTTGCCTTGTGCATAAGGTGGCTTCTGGAAATGCAAGCCGCGCAGAACTCCTTTTTTAGAAACCGACTGATTATCCTGCACAAAGTTTGGCTGAATACCCAGCGGCTCGAACCATTTCATACTAAACGTCTCTAAAAAATAACCCCTGTCGTCGCGGAACACCCGTGGCTGAAACTCAACTAACCCTTCAATCTCAAACGTCTTAAAATCCATTTATACTTTAAGTAACTATAGTTTATACTTTCTTAAAAGTGGTGACCTCGGCAATAGCGTGCAGGTAGCGCTGAATTACAAAGTTCACATCAAATTTTGTTTCGGCAATATGTCGGCTGGCCTCACCCATTTTTTGTAGTTGCTCGGGTGGCATCTGCAGCATCTGTTCCATTTTCTCGGCCAGGTCGGGGGCATTGCGCACACGGCAGAGCAAACCATTTATATTTTGCTGGACCACTTCGCGGCAACCGGGCACATTGGTAGCTATCAGCGGTTTTGCCATGGCAGCAGCCTCCAGCAAAGTGCGTGGTGTGCCTTCACGGTAAGACGGCAACACTACACAATTGGCCTGTGCAATTATAGTTGCCACATCATCAGTAGTTCCTAAATACTCTACATTACCTTCAGCCAGCCAGGCATCCAGCACTGTCTGCTTCACCCCGAAACGGCTGAGTTCATCAACCTGTCCCAGCAACTGGCATTTTATAGTTGGGTATTTAGCTTTCAGTAACCTGCAGGCTTCCATGTACTCGGCTACACCTTTTTCATAGAGCACCCGCGCAATCATCAGGAAAGTGAACGGAGCATTTGAGTCAGGTTTTGGTATAGGTGTAAACGCCTGCAGATCAATCCCCGAACCCGGCAACACTTCGGTTATGCCTGCTCTTACCAGGTTATGCTTCAGGAAAAGCCTGCGGTCGTCCTGGTTCTGGAAAAACACCTTAGCCGGATACTGAAATGCCTGCTTGTATAGTTTTAGCGCAATGTTAGAGATGTAGTCTTTCTTGATAAACACCGTACCCAACCCCGACACATTATTAATAGCCGGAATTCCAGCAAAGTGCGCAGCAAAAGCCCCGTAAATATTTGGTTTTATAGTATAGTGCAGCACCACATCGGGCTTTACGCGGGAGTAGGCCCGGTACAGGCGCCAGGTCAGCCAGATATCTTTAAAAGGGTTCGTTCCTTTCTCCATTGTAACAGGTACAAATTTACAACCGGCCTCTATCAGGCGCTGCGAATAATTATCGCGGGGGGCAATCGCTATTACCTCATGACCTTCTGCCAGCAATGCCTTTATCAGGCTCAGCCGGAAGTTGAAGATGTTCCAGGAAGTATTGATAACGATAGCTATGCGCATAAATGCTTTACGGGAGCAGGAGGCTGGTTTGGTTGCCGCTTTTGTACTCTTTTAACGTGCCAAGTTACCTAAATTAAGCCTATCATCTGAAAAAAATACCCTAAATTGCATCCACTCTTCTTAAACTTTTGCCTTTAAAATAAAACTTACTATGCCGGTCACAGCCTTCTTACACACCCATGTTCTGGTAGTGATCTTGTTCCTGCTGCTTTTTACCACAAAAACGGCGCTGCTTCTCCTGAACAAACGTGCTGCGCTCACCAACCTGCGCAATAAGACCAAGGTAGTTGAGATGATACTCGGCACGTTGATTTTGGTAACAGGCGGCTGGATGTTGCTCAACTATAGCGGCATACCAGGCTGGCTGATCACAAAAGTTGTATTCGTGCTAATAGCGATTCCGGTGGGTATAGTTGGTTTGAAGCGCGAGAATAAAGTGCTGGCTGTTTTAGCGTTGCTGCTTTTTGTGTATGTATATGGTATTGCCGAAACCGACAGCCTGGCTATGCAGAAAGAAGCCACTGAAAACACCACAGTTATTACCACACCTGAAACAGTAGTTACAGAAACAAGCTCTCCGGAAGCAGAAGACACCTCTATTAAAGAAACTGAAACTGCCCCGGAAGCTATAGTTGCCTCACTTAACCAGACGGCGTTAACCAATGCGCAAACAATTTTCGTACAACAGTGCGCCACATGCCACGGCGAAGACGGAACGAAAGGACTAGGCGGTGCCGCCGACCTTACATTAAGCCAGCTTAACCTTAACGACCGAAAGCAAGTAATTGCGGAAGGCCGTGGCATGATGCCGCCTTACGGAGAGCAACTAAGCGAACAGGAGCTCGAAGAAGTAGCGGCTTATACCATGACGTTTAAAAAATAATTAATGGCCAAACAGAAATTTTACGAAACCGCCAAGCCCCAGGAAACTGCTGTGCTGGTAGCCGTACCAGCCTACCGCCAGACAGATGAGCAGACCAACGAGTACCTCGATGAGTTAGCTTTTTTAACGGAGACTGCCGGCGCACAAACTATACAACGCTTCGTTCAGAAGCTCGAGAAACCAGACCGTGCCACCTTTGTGGGTAGTGGTAAACTGGACGAGATAAAAGCCTATGTGCAGGAGCACAACGTGGATATGGTGATCTTTGATGATGACCTTAGCCCTTCGCAGGTACGTAACATTGAGCGCGAACTACAGATAAAGATTGTAGACCGCAGCTTACTGATACTCGATATTTTTGCGCTGCGAGCCAAAACTGCCCAGGCACACGCCCAAGTAGAAATGGCCCAGTACCAATACCTGCTCCCACGCCTTACCAACCTCTGGACTCACTTATCCAAGCAAAAAGGTGGTATCGGTATGAAAGGTCCCGGTGAAACGGAAATTGAAACTGACCGTCGTATAGTTCGCGAAAAAATAACCTTGCTGAAAGAGCGTCTCAAGAAGTTTGAGAAGCAGAATTTTGAGCAACGTAAGTCGCGGGCCGCTATGGTTAGAGTAGCATTGGTGGGTTATACCAACGTTGGTAAATCAACCATCATGAACCTGCTCTCGAAGTCAGAGGTATTTGCGGAGAACAAACTGTTCGCTACTGTAGATGCTACTGTGCGCAAAGTTGTATTCGATAATATTCCGTTCCTGCTTTCTGATACGGTTGGGTTCATTCGTAAACTGCCTACTAAACTCATAGAGTCGTTTAAATCTACGCTGGATGAGATCCGTGAAGCAGACCTGTTGGTGCATGTGGTAGATGTTTCGCATCCATCATTTGAAGAGCATATTGAGGTAGTGAACGATACCTTGAAGGATATTAATGCAGCCGAAAAACCGGTATTGCTGGTATTCAACAAAGTGGATCTTTACTTACAGAAGCGTGAACAGGAAATGCAGGAAGAAGGCCACGAGGTTCGTCCGTCTATTGAAGATCTGAAAGCGACCTACATGGCTAAAATTCATGCCCCGGCGCTTTTCATTTCAGCTACGAATAAAATTAACATCGAAGGCCTGCGTGATGAACTGCACCGCCGTGTAGCGGAGATCCATTATGAACGCTACCCGAATAATGTATAAGATTACATTTTAAGGAAATATGAAAAGGAGCTGCCTATATGGTAGCTCTTTTTTGTTTTATGTTTGCACTACAGATTGATAGGAACTAGATTGTCTTTCAGGCTTGGGCTTTTGCTATAGTTGAGGGTGTGTTTTTATAGTTGGTGTATTACCTGCCCCTCCCGGAAATTACCTCACCCCAGCCCTCTCCTTTTAAAGAAGCCCCCTACCCCAAAACAGGAGAGGGAGCTTTTATATCTTTCCTCTTCATTTTGTCATCTCGAACAGCTTGAGAGATCTGGTACGGTTTAACCCACCCCTGCCCCTCCAAAGAGGGGAGTTTTACTGCTTTTGCTATAGTTGGAGTTATAGTTTTATAGTTTCAGACTATTGAGCGGACAGGTCGCGACCTGTCCCTACGGAAATACAGCCACGATAAATGTCGGAGCGTACCGGTCTAACTATAGATAGGTGGTTGCTATGCGAAATTTCTCAGTCTTTGGGTTGAGCGCCTTGTAGATTTCCGGTGCCGTCAGGCATTTCGAGGTACGAGAAAAGGAAATGTACACAGCGCGATGCCCAATGACGGGGCCTCCCGGCCGTGAGGGCACCAAAGCTGAATTGAAACGATGGGCAAGTAAAGCTCCCTGGATTAGAGATGGTTTGAAAGGATAGCTTGGTTCAGATTGGAAGTTTTTTCAATTATAAGACAAATAAGATTTCTCGACTATGCTCGAAATAACATGAGAGAAACTATAGAACAATTAAAATACCTCAACTTCCTTTAGGCAGACAAGTCAATCAACCAACCTCCCTTACCACAACTATTTGCCAACACTTTCAGTAAAGACACAGAACCATAGTGACTTTTGAATATGCTATCGGTTTGAATGATTATTGATCCCATGAAGACATTATATATCCTGAGACACGCCAAGTCGAGCTGGGAATTTGAAGAACTAAGCGACCACGACAGACCCCTGAACAAGCGCGGACGCAACGATGCACCCCTGATCGGTCGGGAACTGTCATCGCGTGGCATTTTACCTAACCTGATCGTGTCGAGCCCTGCCGTGCGTGCCATTTCTACAGCTACCCTGGTAGGTAAAGAACTTGGCTATAACCCCGACGACATTGTAATTGATGACCGCATTTATGGCGCTGACAAGAACACACTGCTGGAGGTAGTGCAGGAAACGCCTTTAGAAGTTGAAAGCATGATGCTGGTAGGCCACAACGACGCACTCACTGAGTTTGCCAACATGCTGTCGCCGGAAGCAGTGGGCAGCATACCTACAGCGGGTATAGTTGCTTTAACATTTGAATGCGAAAGCTGGTACGAGATAAGCCGCGACAACGCTGACTTCCTGTTCTTCGACTTCCCGAAAAATTACGAGTAGAGTATCCGCTTTACACTTCACCCACATTGCTGCAATTACATCAACCTGCAAAACTATAGTTGCCAGCACAAACCTTACTACAATGGAAAAAGAGAAAAAAAAGAAGCACCAGGCAGAGCCCGAGTTTATAAACCGGGAGCTCAGCTGGCTTGCTTTTAATTATAGAGTATTACAGGAAGCCGGAGACAAAAAGGTGCCTTTATTAGAGCGTATCAAGTTTATGGCTATTTTCTCGTCTAACCTGGACGAGTATTTTAAAGTACGCGTGGCCACCCTGAAGCGCCTGGTAAAATTAAAGCGCAAAACCATTGAGAAGCTTGATGAAGACCCGGCAGAAACGCTGAGCCAGGTACTTGGAGAGGTGAAACGCCAGCAGGATGAATTCGGAGAAGTATTTCGGGAAGGCATTCTGGCTGATCTCAAAAAAGAGAACATACACCTGCTAACAGAGAGCGACCTTACTGCCACCCAAAAGAAGTTTATTACCACTTATTTTAAGGAAAACCTGCAGCCGCTGCTTTTGCCTATGGTAATGGACGATACGGAAACGCACTTTTTCCTGAAAGACCAGACCGTTTACCTGGGCATACAAATGAGCGACGCTAAAAAAGGTGCTAAAGCAGAGCAATACGCTATGCTGGAAATACCAACTAAAAAGCATGGAAGCCGCTTTATAAAATTACCTACCCAGAAAAACAACAGGTACGTGATGTTTATAGATGATGCCATACGCACCTGTCTGCCTTTGCTGTTCCCGGACTATAGCCAGTTCGAAGCGCATGCAGTAAAAGTGTCCCGGGATGCAGAACTGGATATTGAAGAAGACATTTCGGCTAATCTGATGACCAAGATCAAGAAGGGACTGAAGAAACGTGAAATTGGTACGCCTGCCCGCCTGCTCTACGATCCTGAAACACCGCAATCTTTGCTTGATGCCATCATGGCCCACACAGGCATAACAGATGAGGAACTGGTTGAGGGAAGCAAATACCATAACTTCCGTGACTTTTTCGGCTTCCCGGACTTTGACCTGCCTGCCCTGAAGTATGAATCACAACCTACGTTGGTGCACCCGTTACTGGAGAAGGAGCCAAGTATACTGGCAGCCATGCAGAAGCAGGATTACATTGTTCATTACCCGTACCAATCGTTTGATTATGTGGTGAAGCTATTTAACGAAGCTGCTAACGACCCTGCTGTTACAGCTATTAGTGCCACCTTATACCGTGTTGCTGATGGTTCTGAAATTGCCAAAGCACTTACCAAGGCTGCTAAAAACGGCAAACTGGTAACGGTTGTAGTGGAGCTTAAAGCCCGTTTTGATGAGGAGTCTAACATTTTCTGGGCCGGTAAGCTACAGAAAGCCGGAGCCAATGTTATACTGGGTGTTCCGGATCTGAAAGTGCACTCCAAGCTAGGATTGATAACCCGAAACGAGAATGGAAAAATGGTAAACTATGCTTACCTGAGCACGGGCAACTATAACGAAAACACCTCTAAAATATACGCCGACCACGCCCTGTTTACCTGCGACAAACGCCTGACAAAAGATGTGGAACAGGTTTTCAATTTTTTTATAGATCGTCAGCCAGACAAGAAATTCAAACATCTGCTGATGGCTCCGATCAGTATGCGCGAGCGTTTTGTAGAGTTAATCGAAAAGGAGATCAAGAATGCGAAGAAAGGTCTGCCTGCTTCCATGATCCTAAAAATGAATGCCCTGCAGGACGACCGCATGATCCGAAAATTATACGAGGCCAGCCAGGCCGGTGTAAAAATAGAGCTGCTGGTACGTGGTATCTGCTGCTTGCAGCCTGGTATAAAAGGCCTCAGCGAGAATATTACCGTGCAGGGTATTGTAGACCGTTACCTGGAGCATGCCCGCGTTTACATCTTCCATAACAACGGAGAAGAGAAATACTATGTAGCCTCCGCCGACTGGATGACCCGAAACTTGAATCGCCGCGTAGAAGTTGCTTTCCCATTGTATCAGCAGGATTTGATCGACCAGGTGCGTACTATAATAGACCTGCAACGTTCAGACAACACCAAAGCCCGATTTGTGGACAACAGTTACGTACAAAAATCGACGGATGAACAAACCAGATCGCAATACGCCACTTACGATTACCTCCGCAGCCTTGTGCCTAATGGCATGAAAGCCGAACGGGAGTAATAGTTTAGAATACTTTTTAAGGAGCAGGTCAGGTTTATTCCCGGCCTGCTCTTTTTTGTTTTGAAGGGTTATAGTTCTATAGTTCACTTTACTGGCGCGAGTCTCCAGACTCGTGACTTAAAATGGTGTTGAGTCTCCTGACTCAACTGGCCCGATAGGGACAGGCATAGTAGTGGTTTTGGCTATAGTTCTATAGTTACCGTGGTCCAACCACTCTCAACCCCTCCTTATCTAAGGCGGGGAGCATTTCTGCCATAATTATAGTTTAATTTATAATTTCATAGTTGGCGTTTTAACACCCCTATAGTCCCCTCAAGGGGACAGTTTCTGCTATTCCTATAGTTTACTTCTTAGTTCTATAGCTTCAGCCTATCACGCGGACAGGTCGCGACCTGTCCCTACGGAACTATGACCACGATAAATCTCGAAGCTTACCGGTTCAAACTATAGGAAAGCATCTGCTATGAGAAATATCTCAGTCTTTGGGTTGAGCGCCTTGTGAATATCTGGTGCCGTTAGGCATTGTGAGGAACGAACAAAAGAGATTCGCACAGCGCGATGCCCGAAGACGGGGCCTCCCGGCCGTGAGGGCACCAAAGCTGAATTGAAACTATAGGTAACTAGAGCTCCCAGGATTAGAAGTGATTTGCAACTATAGCTTGGTTCAGGTTAAAAAAACAAACTATAGAAATCAGATTTCTCCTTTCGTCGAAATGACAATAGCGAAACTATAGGATATATAAGATTCCTCGGCTGACTTCGAAATGACAATTTGGTTAGATATGACAAACTTTACTACTACTTATTCTTCTCCATAAACCTCCTTGGCGGTACAACAAACAACTCCACGCGAACAAAACCGGCACCAGACAGGTCGTTATCAAGTATCTCGTCGCGGGAACCTACTTCATCGAATACCCGGTTGCGATAATACTGCCTGAACCCACCTTCTACACCAAACCACAGGAAGTCATATATCTCGCGTTCGAGGCGCAGTATACCTTTAACATCCGTTCGCCGAAGCTCTATTTCGCCAAATTCTGACAGGTTACCTTTGTCCACTGTCAGGTTATAACTGGCACCTTCCAGGCGGTAACCGGCAAAGAGCAGGGTTTTCTCGTTCAGGTTGTAGCGCACACGCGTATTTGCCGGGAAAATGGCTTCCACACCCCAGCGATCGTTAAAGGTGCGATTGTAAAGTATGGCCGGGTAAACGCTTTTACGCCCGAAGGTGTAGCCAAACTGCAAGCCAACACCAATAGCGTAATCGGGAGACTTTTTCCAGCCATAGGCCACATCTATAGTGGACTTAAAGTAATCGATAAGATCGGTATCCAGATCATCTTTCGTGAAGTCGCCATTCAGTTCCCCTTTAAGCCTGATCAGGTAAAAACGGCGATTATCTATTGAGCGCAGGTAAACTAACTGAGAGCCTATGCTTTGCAGGTTCTTATCTTCCAGGTATTCGTACAGGTCGTAGGCCGCTGGCGTAACATCTGTAAAGTTGAATTCTTCAAACTTATAGTCTATGCCAAAAATGAGTTTGGTTTGAGGCTTGTTAAGAATGGGCGCATTGATCCTGACATCAAATTTATTATGTCGCCTGATACGCCCGCTCCCACTTTCCAGGCGATTGTCCCGGGCTTCTGATTCTATATCGAACTGTGGCAGGCGTTCGTAGCCTATAACTATACCTTTGCCTTTGCCCATGCCACGCACGCCGGGGCTGGCATATTCTTCCAGTATTTCTGTTTCAGGGCCCTGCGCCTGCGCCTGACCTATAGTGCAAAATATAGTTGCCGCTCCTAAAAGTAGCTTTGCGATCTTCATAGTTTTGTTGTGTATAGTATAGCCTGTCTGTAAATAAAATAGTGCCGCATGTACTACATACGGCACTATTTTATTTAAGTGTAATTTTTTAAAACTGGAAGCCGAAGTTGAGCATCCACAGCTTATCTTCTTTACTCCACGAGTGCGTAAGCGTAAACACCGTGCGGTTCAGGAAATCAGCCCAGACACCAACTCCGTAGCCATTATGCAAGCTCTTAATGAAGCTTTGCGGACGGTCATCGTCGTGGTATACGCGGCCTGTATCGTATAAGCCCAGCACGCCAAACCTGCCCGGGGCAAGGTAAAGGTTAAAGTCGAATAACTGGATACGGCCTTCGGCATTGGCATAAATAGCGCTGCGCCCGGAATAGCGGGTACGCCTGTAGCCACGCAGGTTTTCGGTGCCGCCCAATACGCTGGCCTGGTAAAATCTGTACTCACCAATATTATGCGTTGCCCCTACACGCCCGGCCCAGGTTAACTGAAACGGGAAGTTTGGGGTAAGGTAAAACCTGAATTCGGAACTAAGGCGCATATAGTCTAACGATGTAGTTCCCAGTTGGTAGTTATAGTTGATGCTGTTATACCAGCGCAGACCAATTCTTGGGTTAGCATCTGTGCCACCGCCTACTACGTTCATGTTGGCAAACGCTTCCAGGCCTACATATTCCTGTGAGTTAAAAGTGCCGGTTTCTTCGTCGTATGTGTCTGGTTTCAGGTTACCTGCCCTGGCTTCATCCACTAAAAAGCTTTCACGGTCGGGGGTGTTTACTTTAAAGCGATCGTAAGTAGGGCCAACACCTATTTTAAAGAACGATGTCGCATCTTTATACAACATAGCACTTGCCCGCTGGCGCTCAAACCTTACCCGGTAATAAGCTTCATCTACACCAGCGGCTGGTTCTGTTTCGTTGCCTAAGCCATAAAAATTACGCTGATACTGCGGGCCCTGTACTTTACCATCCAGCATCAGGTGCCAGCTGCCCATTATCTCCCTGAAGTCGCCGCTGTAATGGATGTTGTAGGAGTTGGTAAGGAAAGCATAGTTAGCCTCCAGCAGGTGTTCAGATGCATATGGGTCTTTCCGGAATTTGTGTGTGCGTGCCAGTATGCCTGCCCCTATAAACAAACCATCATCAACGTTATACTCGAACGATAAACGTGGGCCAAAATAAGGCTGCTTATAGTTGTCGCGGTCGTAAATATTTACATCGGTGTAAGGGGCGGTCTCGTTCCTGGTTTCAGGACCTAATACGATGTTATTACCTGTTTCGAGGTCATACACAACAGTATGATTCTTAAAGCCACTAACGTTTGAGTTATCGGTTATGTCGTCTTCGCCATCGCCGCCGATAATACGGACCACTATACCTTCGTCCACATTGCCGTTAACTATAAATTCGTCTTCACCACCCAAGCCATATAGCCTGATCTCTTTGGTCTCGTTGGTATAGAACGTGCGCTTGTAAAGGGTGTCGCGCAGTTCTCCTTCTTTGGTTATCTTGTAAACTATAAGCCTGGTCTCTTCATTATTTACCCGGTCAACTATAAAACGCTCGTGTTTGTCGCTGCCGGCTACATCTACCAGTTTGGCCAGGTAACTATAGTATTGTGCAGCGGCTTCCGGCAGTTTATCTCTTCTGGATTTGAGTTTAGCAATAATTTCGGGCCCCGAGACCGGCTCTATCGTTTCGGGCAGCTCGCGCACAGCCTCTTCTATTACAGCATCGGTCATGTTGGCCTTTATGTCTTCGGCAATGCGAATCCAGTCCTGCCTCGACACACTGGACAGGAACGTACGGTCTACGGTCTGGGCACTCAGGTTCAGGCCGACCAGGTCTCCATAGTCGTATTCAAAGTTCTGTATGTTCCGGATGCTCCATTTGCGGGTAGCCAGCCAAGGCAGCAACCCATCTACTTTAAAGAAAGCCTGGTCACGGTCTTCGGGCACGGGTATGTAAATATCTCCGTTCTCGCCCTTTTTCTTCTTTTCAACCCAGCGCCACTGGCCTTCGTGGCGGTCCCAGTCCCCGATGAGCATATCAAGTAAGCGGGCGCGGGCAAATTCCTTTTCATCTACTTCGTTGTCGTTATCCTGGTGCAGTTCATCCAGCACTTTATCGGTGCCTACCAGGTTTTCGGCATTACCCAGGCTTGCTACATCTTCGTGGTTTTCGTCGGCATCCTCTTCCAGAAAGGCTATCGAGTTACTGAACTCATCCATGTACTGGCGCAGGTAAGGCGTTTGCGGAATATATACCAGCTTGGGGTTAGTATGGTACACACCAGCTGCATCGGACAGTTTAGGAACTACCAGAGCGCCGTACGGGTGCTGCGCCGATATCTGGTCCTGTAACAGATCTCGGGCTGCAGTTTCGCGCAGGTATTCCGGCAGGGCCATAGTTGGATCTTTGTTTACACTTCGCAGGGTGTACTCACGGGCATCCGGGTTGCGCACTTTCAGAGATGTAGTCTGTCGTCCGCCGCCTTTCTGGTATGGTCTTAGGCCGCCCTGTTCATTCTTCATGTCCAGGGTTGGTATCTGTACCGGTGTTGCCCACTCCTGGCGGTAATGGTCGCCCAGCAAGAAGCGCTTTACACCGCCGGCTTTATAGCTGGCGTTAGCCGCAAGCGTAAGAGTACTGTCTGCATAGTTGGTTTCGTCCTGCACCAATGGTTGCTCCTTGCGCGGCTTTTTGGCATATACCGGCGTCCTGAATGTGATCTTGCCTGTAGAGCCATCGCCTTCCGGAGTCCAGAATTCCGTCCATACTTCGCCATTCTCATAGTATAATACCTTGGCGTAGCCCTTTACTTTTTCGGCATAGTGCGCATCGCCGCCACCTTTAATATGCTGAATCTTACAGCCTGACCCACTAACTATAAGCGCTGCATTGTTGTGCTTAAAATACTCCAGGGCATGCTCGTGGCCGGCAGCGTAGATAATGTTATCATACTTATCAAAGATATTGTAAAGCCCCTGGATTAGCGCCTGGTAACGTGGGTGCGGAATATCCTGCAAAATACCACCATACTTGCGCGCAAAAGGGTAAATAGAGCCTATTACCGGAACGGGTATATACAACCAGTCGCGGAGCAGGGTAAAAGGAAAGATGTGATCTTTCAAAGTAAAGAAACCGCCATGCACGCCACGGCTTTTAAGCGGGTGGTGCCCCACGATCATGATATCGCTGCCGGCATTTTTTTCGATAATATCTTCGAGCTGGATGAGCAGATCTACTTCGGTGGCAGCGCCGCAGTTACTGTTCTCTCCATAAGGCCTGTCGAAGGGGTGCAGCCACCACTCGGTATCCAGGGCAATCAGTACCAGGTCGTCACTTATCTTTACTTCGTAAGGGCCAGGACAGCCGTTGCCAGGCACAAAAAAGTCGCCACCTACAACTATATTTTCGTCTGTAAGATATTCGTTCACATAACGTTGCTCACGCATAACTGCTTCGAGGCCGCCGCGGCCGCTATGGTTCCAGTCGTGGTTTCCGGGTATCATGTACTTTTCGCCGGGGTAGCCTTTCAGAATGTCGAGCTGGGTATTCAAGCGTTTTTCAGATACTTCGCGGTCGTAAGCGCCAGGTTCGGGCAACCCGTTGTGGTACACGTTATCTCCTAAAAATATAGTTGTGCTTTGTACACCGGCTTCCATCATTTGCTGGCGCATCATCTTCATAGAGGGTTCGCCATTCTCCAGGTCGGGTGCGCCTACGTCACCAATCAGGAAGACGGTATAAATTACTTTGTTGCTCTCTGCCGGCTTGGCGGTTTCCCAGTTTGCAGCCTGTGGCCCAAAGTATACATCGTGCGGGGCACAGGCACTCAGTATAAATAAAAACATCACCACACCATACTTAAAGCAGGCGGGGTGCCATGAAGTGTATTTTTTTCTCATAGTTATGGTAAGCAAAGCCATTTGAGCTGGTGCAGCGCGCAGGCATAGCCCGGTTATAAACAGGTAAGCCGAACTATAGCCTGCCAAATATCTTACAGCAGGTATATACGGCCGGACTGATGTAAATAACGAGCGTAATGTTTTTTTAGTTATCACTGATGGCTGCTCATTAAAATGTAGCTACAACGCCTGTAGCTAACAAAAACATAATTAAACCGTAACGCAGGTTATGCAAGGCAAATGCTTTGCATAGTTAAGAATATGCTGCCTGCCTCAACACACATGGCCCCTGCAGAAAAGCCGTATTATGGAGAATAACACAATCGTAAAACAAGCCGGAGAGTACGTTTTTAAACTCTTTAAAAATCAGCTATCCAGAAAGCTTGTATACCACAACTACAGACACACCTTTGAAACTGTAAACGAAGCCCGCGACCTGGGTGAAATGCAGCGCTTACCTGAAGACGAACTACAGGACCTTTTGCTTGCCGCCTGGTTTCATGACACAGGTTATGTAAATACATACGAAGGCCACGAAGAAGAGAGCATACGTTTTGCCCGCGAATGGCTGGAACAACAAGAACACCCCGCCCCCCGCATAGAGCGAATTGTGGAATGTATACACGCCACCAAACACAGCGTAGAGCCCGAAACACTGCTGCAGGAGCTGCTTGTGGATGCCGACATGTCGAATATTGGGAAGGATACATTTTTTAGTACGGCCGAACTACTGCGCGTAGAGTGGGAAATTTTCCAGGACAAGTCTTTTTCGGATAGGGAGTGGGCGCAGTTCCAGATGGATTTCCTGTTATCTACCACGTTTCATACGTACCAGGCGCAGCGCAAATATGCCGGGCAGCTTGGCATAAACATACAGGAGCAGCGCAGCCGCCTGAGCAAAGAGGTTAAAAAGAAGAAAAAGGACGAGAAGAAGCATCGCGAAACACTGGCGCAACCAAAGCGCGGTATCGAAACCATGTTCCGGAACACCTACCGTACGCACCTTAACCTGAGCGCCATCGCCGATAACAAAGCCAACATGATGATCAGTTTGAACGCGATTATTCTGTCGGTGGTAATCACGTACCTGAGTACTAAAACGTCTGTATCGGGGCCTGAATTTGCACAGCACCGTTCGCTGCTTATACCTATTGGCACCCTGCTGCTAACCGCGCTTGGCTCCGTTGTTTTCGCTATTATTTCGGCACAGCCCGAGATTACCAGCTTCTCGTTCAAGAAAGAAAAAATAAACAGCCGGAAGGTTAACCTACTGTTCTTCGGTAACTTCACCAACATCCCGCTCGAAGATTTCCAGCATGGCATGCACAACATCATGCGCGACAAAAAATCGCTTTACAACAACATGATAACCGACATTTATTACCTGGGCGAGGTACTGAATCGCAAATACAAGATCCTGCGCATTTCTTATACCATATTTATGGTGGGCCTTGTGCTTACTGTTATAGCATTCGGTATTGCTATCGCTTATTTTTAGTCAAACTATAGTACCTGATTTTAAAGTACTAAAAGAGGTATCAAACGCGTAAGTTTGTACAAATATTTTGTAACTTTTACCAATGATCCTTCACCGAGATTATATCATACAACTGGACTATAACCCTGCAACAGACATTTTACAGGTTGATTACCCGGACCTGCAAAGTGCCCAGTTGTCTGAGGTAAGGCATAGTTTAACACTTATGGTGGAAGCGATCAGGAACTATGATGTTAAAAAGCTTTTGCTTGATGCCAGCAGCACTTCCATTAACGTGAGCCACGAAGAAAGCAGGGAGCTAACGTCAAAACTGGCTGCTGACCTTGCATCGACCCGAATTAAAAAGCTGGCGCGTGTGCAGCCGATAAATTTGCGGGATGAGGCAAGAGCACAGGAAAACATTAAGGACCTGCACAAAGCTGGCTTGCTGCCATACCAGTTACAGACGTTTGCAACCAGGGCGGAAGCGCTAAACTGGCTTACCAGAGATTAAGCAACTATAGTTTGCAACCGTTAAAAAGCACAACTACCGGGACAGGCATCCTTAAACCGGCTTTTACTATAGTTCGTTTTTCAGTAGCTTTACCGCTAAGCATTCCGGCCCCGTAGTTCAATGGATAGAATAGAAGTTTCCTAAACTTTAGATACAGGTTCGATTCCTGTCGGGGCCACAAAAAAGCCGCAATCCACAACGGAATGCGGCTTTTTTTATTTTCTTCGGAAACGATTCAGATGGTAAATTGGACGATACGCTCATACTTTAACTTGCATCACTACTAAATTTATTATGTATTCTTACTTATTTTTACTTTTCACTTAAAGCACACCCCCTTTATAAATCAATGCTTAAAAAGTATATACTATTCGCATGTTGCTGCCTCGTTCTCATGGCTTGTGAAAAAGAAGATGATGCAACTAAAAATGAGCAGGCAAAAGAACTTATAACAGGCTTTGTAATCATTGATCCTGATAATAACCCAATACAAGATATAGGGGAGCCAAATGAGCAACATTTTACAGGCGGCAGCGTGGCAGTCAGTTCCTACCCAAACCCAACAATGAATGTAATAACGGTAAGCGTATCCTCTTCCACTCCATCTAAAATGTCGGTTTGGCTTACTTTTGCGCAGTTGGATCAGTCGCTGAAAACAACTACTTATTACATGCCACCTGCGGGTACGCCAGGCACAGTCGCACAGGAATTTGCTGCAGACATGGATGTTGCAGGCAATGTATCCTTTGATGTTAACATTACTGCATTACCTCCCGGACCGTATCGCCTGTACTTCAAAATGGGCCAGGAACTCGCATGGAGAAATGTTATCATAAAAAGACAGTAATCAAACATAGTTACAAGAGTTGCATAAAACCTGGCAACATTAAATTCAGGCCTTTAAAGAAGCCGCTGTATGAAAGGGTATGGCGGCTTCTTTAATTTTAAAAATAAGTGCCTGATAAGCATTTGTTATTTCTAACATCACCCTCTTACCAGATACTTTTATTATATCAACTATACTACCTCCCATAACCCCACCGCATTAGTGCAAGTATAGCTAACACAAGTGTAGTAAATCTACACGCACGCTAAAACAGGCACTATGAAGAAACGCATCCTGAAGTGGGTTCGGCGCTATTATTCTAATGTAGTAAACAGCATTGCTTTTTACCCGGCACTTATTGCGCTTAGCTTTTTGGTGGTGTCGTACCTGTTGCTGATGTTCGACTTTTCGGATCCGGGCAAAAACCTGAAAGCCAAACTGCTCGATTTTATCAGCCTGAAAGATGCAAGCACTGCCCGAACTATAGCGTCAACTATAGCCGGTGGCATTTTGTCACTTACTGTTTTCAGCTTCTCGATGGTGATGCTGCTGCTAAACCAGGCTGCCTCTAACATGACCAACCGCGTACTTGGCAGCCTGATCGGCAACCGGTTTCAACAGGTAGTACTGGGCTTTTACATCGGAACTATAGTTTACGCCCTGTTCCTGCTAAGCACTATCCGCGACATCGACTCCGGGGTATATGTGCCAGCGCTCAGTGTGTACCTGCTCATCCTGCTCACTATCATCGATATCTTTCTTTTCATCTACTTTCTGCACTACATCACGGAGTCAGTAAAGTACGAAACCATTATTGCACGCATCTATATTAAAACCCTGGATCAACTTAAAAGCCATTGCCACCTGAAAAGTGATGCACCGTCGTTACTGGAGTTGCCTAATGCACATACCACGTTTACAGCCCGCGAATCAGGTTATTTCCAGGGGATTGAAGAGGAAATGTTGCTTACCCTTTGCAGGCGGCATAACTGGATCATCAGGTTTCATTACCCGGTGGGTAGTTTTATAGTTTACGGCACGCCCATACTTACCATCTACACAAGCAACCCGGTAACAGAAGACATGGAAAAACAGCTGGATGTGGCACTGAATTTTTACAGGGGCGAGCCCATCGAACGCAACCCCTATTACGGCTTTAAGCAACTTACCGAAGTGGCAGTTAAAGCGCTTAGCCCGGGCATAAACGACCCCGGCACTGCTATACTCAGCCTGCATGCCCTCATCGATCTGCTGACCTACCGCATAAACCACCATCCGGCCCAGACTATAACCGACGAGCACGGTACAGAACGAGTTATACTGCAGGAAGAAACGATAGAAGAACTGTTCGAGAAATCGATACTTCCGATCTGGGACTATGGTAACGAAGACAGGCTACTAAGAACGACCTTGCAGCAAATGCTGCTGCAGATGAAACCGCTTGCTAAAACCGAAAAAGGCAAAGAACTGATACAGGCTTATTTTCAGAAAACAGAGCAACTGTAAGCAGGGCGCAACTATAGCTTAGCATAACCCACAAATTACCGGACAGGTACTACTGTAAAAAAGAACACTATGGAACAATATTTATTTGACAGCTGGACAAGCTTTTTCCGCACGTTAGGCGTAGGTCTGTTATCGTACCTGATACTTATACTGCAGCTCAGGCTATCCGGCAAACGTACGCTCTCTAAAATGAATGCCTTTGATTTTGTGGTAACTATAGCGTTGGGCTCTACGCTGGCAACCATGCTTTTATCAAAAGATGTACCACTGGCAGATGGAGCGACGGCGTTCGCTTTGCTAATTTTGCTGCAATATATTATCACCTGGCTCTCAGTACGGTCAGAGAAGATACAACACCTTATTAAGGCACAACCGGCATTGCTGCTTTACAAAGGGCAGTTTATGGAAAAGGATATGCAACGTGAGCGGATAACCAAAGAAGAAATTCTGGCAGCCATACGAAGCCAGGGAATAGGAAACGTGGACAAAGTAGATGCTGTGGTGCTTGAAACGCAGGGCAACCTAAGTGTTATACAAACTATAGAAGAAGGAAGCGGATCTGTTTTGCAGAATGTAAAACCAAACCGACTATAGTTTGTTACTTAAAACAGCCTGTTCTATAGTTGTGCCAGTCGCACTATAGTTGAGGTAACTATAACATCAAAATAACCATGAGCAATAAAAAGCTAACTCTAGCTGATACCGCTGTTTCGATACTAGACCTGGTGCCGGTACTATCCGGTAAAACCGCTGCCGAGTCTTTTAAAAACACCTTAGACCTGGCACAGCATGCCGAAAAATGGGGCTATACCCGTTACTGGATGGCCGAACACCATAACATGCCCGGCATTGCCAGTTCTGCCACCTCTATACTGATAGGCTACGTTGCCAACGGCACTAAAACTATACGCGTAGGCTCCGGTGGCATAATGCTACCCAACCACGCCCCTTTGGTAGTAGCTGAGCAGTTCGGAACACTTGAGACCCTTTACCCTGGCCGTATAGACCTGGGCTTAGGCCGCGCTCCGGGCACTGACCATGTAACAGCTATGGCACTGCGCCGCGACCTGCAAGGTGCCGGCGAAGATTTTCCGGCCAACCTGGAAGAACTGAGGAGTTACCTGGCCCCGGCTAGTGCCGGGCAACGCGTAAGAGCCGTACCCGGCGAAGGATTGAACATACCGATCTGGTTGCTGGGCTCCAGTACGTTTAGTGCGCAGCTGGCCGGTATTTTAGGGTTACCTTTTGCCTTTGCCAGCCATTTTGCGCCTACGCTTCTGCACACAGCCCTTAAAATTTACCGCGACAGCTTCCAGCCATCCGAAACCCTGAAAGAGCCTTATGCTATGGCAGGCATAAACGTAGTAGCCGCCGAAACTGACGACGAAGCCCGCCACTTGGCTACTTCGCTATACATGTCTTTCCTGAGTGTAATACGCGGCACCGCCCGCCAGATGCAGCCGCCAGTAGATAGCATGGATGATAAATGGGATATGTCGGAGATGTATGCGGTGCAACAGATGCTGCTGTATAGTTTTATCGGGAGCCCTGCTACAGTAAAATCAGAAATAGATAAGTTTGTGGAAAGCACCGGGGTAGATGAAGTGATGATAACCTCGCATATTTACGACCATGCAGCCCGCCTGCGCTCTTATGAGATAATATCTGAGCTTAAGAAAGGTACGAGAGGCTAACTGATTAACTCTTACAGGTATAGCAGCGTAATTACACCATAGTTTGATAAACGCTATAGTTCACGCCATTACTACTTACCCGCTATGCAGAAACTTTTTAACGTACTATTTATTGCTGTAACTATAGCCTGCATAGCCTGCCAACCTGATGCGGAAAACCACGACTCTGCAGAGGAAACTATAGCCAACGAAAACAGCGAACCAGTGTCGTTACCTGCTGATGTACTGGCCGTAACAAAGCCTTTGATAGCAGGTGAACTATACAGCGAGCCAGACTTTAATAGCCCAACGCTGGCTTATTTCGACACGGCACAGCAGGTACATCTTTTAGATACGGCAGATGCACTGTTTGTTAAGGTTCGGATAGGGAAAAATGCTGAAACGTACACGGGCTATATCTCAAAAGCCATTTTGCCAGAGCAACTGTAAAACAAAAGCCTCCCGGATGTTGATCCGGGAGGCTTTTTACAAATGTAATCTATAAGCTACTGCTCAGTTAAAAAAGCTTAGCTGCCTCGCTGCATTCTGTGCTGCTGCATTTTGCCACCTTTACGGTGTTCACCGCGCTTACCTTTCATTTCGCTTTTACGGGCTTCTTTTTTGGCTTGCATTTCTGCAAACTTCTGCTTTTGCTCGGCATTTAAAATAGCTACAATTTCCTGCTGATGGCTTGCCTGTAACGCCTGCATTTTCTCGCGTTTTGCATCGCGGGTCAGGTTCTGGTCGTTACGGATGGCCTGCATGTCTTTCACTCTGTCTTCCTGAATGGCTTTCAGTTTTTTAGCCTGCGCATCGGTCAGGTTCAGGTTCTTTTTATAGTTCTCCAGCATTTTTTCCTGGCGCTCGGCCGGCGTCATTTGCTTTTTAGGGGTGCCCTGCTGCTGAGTTTGTGCCATGGCTCCTACCGAAAGGAAAACACCTAAGCCTAATACAAAGAGTTTTTTAAGGATGATGTTAGTCTTCATGTTTATTCGTTTTAAATTTTATAGTTTGACAACTGCTAGACCGTAAGGTTTAACATGCTATCTGCACTATAACAAAAAGGCGGCCAACTTTTTAAAGCTAGCCGCCTGTAACTATAGGTTTTTCAGAAGTACTTAATACACAACGCTCTCCCGCAGAAACACTTCGTTATTCTTTCCTCTTACCAGCATCTCTACCTGTACCTTATCATTCCAGTTAAACCGCAACTCCCCGAAGTTAAGCTGATTGACCAGCTCGCCTACGCGGTACTTGTTTGGCTCTGCGTTGTTGCCACTGTACACGTGTGTCATGCCGCTGCTGGTAATCTCGTAAAGCGGGTAGCTCATACCAGGTAGCTCGGTTTTAGATATCTCAGCAATATGGCGGTCTCCACTTAAAAGTATAACCCCCGGCGCTTTGGTAGCCACAATTAGGTTAAGCAATCGTTGGCGTGATGCCGGGAAGTTGGCCCATTTCTCAAAAACCTGTTCTTCGGGGAGCACCTGTATGCCGTTGCCTATAATGTTGACCTGTGCTTTGCTGTTGCGTAGTTCGTTTTCGAGCCACTTCCATTGTTCTTCGCCCAGCACATCGCCGGTATAGTTGGTCTGGTATACTTTGTTTATGCGGGCCAGCGAATCGCGGTGGTAGCGGCTATCCAGCAAAATAACTTTTACCTGTTTGCCTTCGGGGCCATACGTATGCGAACTATAAACTCCCTGCTGGTTGCGGCGCGGGCTGTTGGCGGGCTCACCTATAAAATCCCAGAAAAGCTGCTGGCTTTGCTCCCGCATTTTAAATTCTTTACCGCCATCGTTCAGGCCATAGTCGTGGTCGTCCCAGGTTCCCACAATGTTGGCTTTTGACCTGAGTTCCTGGTAGCCCGGCTCCTGCAGCACCATATCATATTTCTGTTTCAGCACATCCATGTTCTCAGAATCGCCATAAATGTTATCGCCCAGCCATATCCACACATCGGGGTTGTTCTGGTTTATAGCCGGCCAAATAACCTGCGGCAGATCCTGGCGATTACATGACCCGAACGCTATGGTATCAACAGGCTTAACTTTGGTTGCTTCGAAAGGTTCTTTACAGGCGGTGGCCAGCAAGAACAGCAGCGGTAAAAAGCGGAACAGGTTGGTAAAACGTTGCATCTGATCTGAAATATTGGTAAGTGGTAAATTTAGGGAAACGCAGGGTTAATTGCTTAACAGGCACAAAAAAAGCGGCAGCCCCGTTTTAAGAGACTGCCGCTTCTGTTTTGTTATAGTTGTTTTTATCGCACTATTACGCGACGCACCACACTAAAATTATCAGTTTCGAGTTTTACATAATATAAACCTTTCGCTTTGGAATAGCGGCTAAGGTCTACGGTAGTAGAAAGTACTGAATTTTCCCGGGTTATCGTTTCATGATAGATTTCGTTGCCGATAACATTCATAATCCGCAGATCTGCTTTTCGTGAAGTCATATTGGCAAGCGATACCGTAAATACCCCATTACTAGGGTTCGGATATATAGTAAAATCCTTATCGTCCTGGTTTACTGTAAGTGTTTTCTCTTTCTCAGGCTTCTGCGCGGCCGGTTGTTCCTGCGCCTGCACTGCAACCAGTGAGAAAGACACTAAAATCGTAAGTAAAAATTGTTTCATAGAGAGTCGTTAACAAGTATTTCTACGTAAAGGAATTACAAAAGTCGTTCCATTTATTAAAACGAACAAGCTTTTAAATAGTTATTGCATTATACCCTATAAAAAGGGGTTATTCACCAAATTTTAGCACCTGCCATATTGCATAAAACAAATATACCTCACTGGCCTGTTATAGTTGTTGGCGGAGGCCTTGCCGGGCTTACCAGCGCGCTTTTCCTGGCTCAGCAGGGTATACAGGTGCTGCTTATCGAGAAAAAAACATATCCTTTCCATCGTGTCTGCGGCGAGTATGTATCCAACGAGGTGCTACCTTACCTAAAAAGCCTTGGCGCCGACCTCGATCAACTGCAACCTGCCCACATCAACCGCTTTCTGCTTACCGCCCCTTCCGGCTATAGTTTAGAGGCAAACCTGGACCTTGGCGGCTTTGGCATCAGCAGATACACATTAGACAATTACTTATACCAACTATCTGAGGCAAAAGGGGTTACTTTTAAACTTAACACAGCAGTGCAGGATGTTGTTTTCGAGAAAGACAGATTTCTTTTGAGGTTAAGTAATGGGGAGCAACTGACGGCAACTATAGTGTTAGGGGCCTACGGCAAACGTGCTACCTTAGACCGGCAGCTGAATCGCAGTTTTTTCACAAAGCGCTCCCCGTACATCGGCGTAAAATATCACTTAAGGTATAGTCAGTCAAAAGACGTAATTGCACTACATAACTTTAAAGATGGATACGCGGGCATCTCGGCTATAGAGAACGACACCTACTGCTTTTGCTACCTTACTACCCGCCAAAACCTGAAACAGCACGGAACTATAGCTGCTATGGAACAGGCTGTACTTCACCAAAATCCACACCTGCGCCGGATATTTGCCGAAGCTGAATTTTTATACGCCCATCCCGAGGTGATCAATGAAATATCGTTTGCAACCAAAACCTGTATTGAAGATCATATGCTGATGTGCGGCGACGCAGCCGGCATGATAACGCCACTTTGCGGAAACGGCATGGCTATGGCCATACACGGCGGCAAACTGGCAGCAGAGCACACATGGCAATATCTTAAGAACGGCCATGACCGGCAGCAACTCGAAGCCAACTATAGCCACGCCTGGAAAAAGCAATTTGCCAACCGGCTGCAGGCAGGCAGAACGATACAACATTTGTTCGGCCACCCTGTTCTTTCTGAAGTAACTATAAAAACTCTGAGACGATTACCTGCTGCCCTACAACTGTTAATGCGCAAGACTCACGGCGTACCTTTCTAACTATAGTTTGGTAGCATTATATCTAATGTGCACAGGCATTCGTACAACAGGCAACTATACAACCGTACTGTATATCTATCACCTGAAACCTGCATGAAAAGCTACATTTGCGCCATCGGAACGGCCAACCCTCCACATGTAATACCGCAGATGCAGGTAGCCGACTTTATGGCTAGTGCCTTACAGTTCGATGAGCAGGACACCCGGAAATTAAAAGCACTCTACCGTGTGTCGGGCATTGGGCAGCGCTACAGTGTGTTACAGGATTATACCCGCCAGAACGGAGATTTCACGTTTTACCCGAATACCCCAACTTTAGCGCCTTTCCCGACGGTGCAGCAGCGCATGGATGTGTACAAACATCACGCTGTCGACTTGTCTGAAAAAGCAGTACGTAATTGTTTAGAACAAACCCCAACTATAGTTCTCTCCGACATCACGCACCTGATAACGGTTAGCTGCACCGGCATGTATGCGCCCGGCCTGGACATTGAGCTGGTAGAGCGACTTGAACTGCCGGCTACGGTGCAGCGCACTGCCGTAAACTTTATGGGTTGCTATGCCGCCTTTAACGCTATAAAACTTGCCGATGCGATCTGTAAAGCCAACTCTGATGCGAATGTGCTGTTAGTTTGTACCGAGATCTGCACCATCCATTTCCAGAACAACCCCGAAGAGGACCACCTGATATCGAATGCCCTGTTTGGAGATGGCGCCGCAGCCGTACTGATGCAAGGAAAACCGTGTAACGAAATAAGCCTGGAACTACAGTCTTTCCACTGCGACCTGGCCCCGGCCGGCAAGCGCGACATGGCCTGGCACATTGGTAATACCGGCTTTGAGATGACGCTTTCCTCCTACGTGCCTGACCTTATCAAATCCGGTATAAAACAACTGACTGATAGTTTACTGCAAGGCCTGAAAACCACATTAGCAGAAGTTAAACTATACGCTATTCATCCGGGTGGTCGCCGCATACTGGAAGTAATAGAACAGGAATTGGGCATGACCCGCGACGATAACCGCTATGCTTACCAGGTACTCCGAGAGTTCGGAAATATGTCGTCGGCAACGGTGCTGTTTGTACTGAAGGCGCTGATGGATAACCTGACACGTGATGAGAAAGATGAGCCGGTACTGAGCTTTGCCTTTGGCCCCGGCCTTACCCTGGAATCGATGTTACTAAAAGTACATTATGCTGGCGCTGCGGAGTAACCAACCTGAGTTAATGGATGACCTTACCCTGAGCGGGGAGGAACTGCGGAAAAACCTGCGGGAACTGGAGATAATTAACAACTGGCTGGGCGGCCACAAAGTAGTGCTGGATGCGCTGGATAAGCTAACTAACAACTATAAAAACCAACCTGTAACTATAGCTGACATCGGGTGCGGCGGCGGGGATACGCTTACAACTATAGCCAAATGGGCAAAACGCAAAAGTGTTGCTGTTGAGCTAACCGGAATAGATGCCAATAATTTTATGGTAAACTATGCCCGGGAGCATTGCCGCAACTATAACAACATCACCATAGCCCAGCACGACGTCTTTTCATCAGAATTTGCCCAGCAACAGTACGATATTATAGTTTGCAGCCTTTTCTGCCATCATTTCACCGATAAGCAGTTGGTGCAGTTATTCCGGCAACTATACAGCCAGGCTAAGGTTGCTGTTATCGTCAATGATCTGCATCGCCACTGGTTTGCTTATTACTCCATTAAATACATTACAAAGCTTTTTTCAGGATCCAGGTTAGTGCAGAACGATGCTCCGCTTTCGGTTTGGCGGGCTTTTAAGAGAGGTGAACTACAGCAGTTGCTGGACCAGGCTGGTATTACCAACTATAGTTTGCGCTGGATGTGGGCGTTCAGGTGGCAATTGGTGCTAAACAAACCAATCCCCGAAACTCAAGTATAAACTATAAACCAACTCCTCTAAACATGAGCCGGCAAACCATCAACTTCTGGGTACTTTTTATCATCTCCATCATACTTTCTGCTATCATCATCTCCGTTTTTGTAAAGGCGCTGAAAGTAATTCTGATGGTTATCCTGATCCTTGCCTTAGCTCCTGTAGTTTATCTTGTATTACGCCTGATCATCCCCGGCCAGAAAACTGTTGACGAAGACGATAAACTTGGGAAGCGACATTAAATTATTTGATTGTTAATTATTTAATGTCACAACTATAGTTCTACGACTCATTCTCATACAATTCCCATTTCTCCAGCACAGCTGTAAAGTCTTCGGGAAGCTCTGAATTAAAATGCAGTTCCTGTTTGGTTACCGGATGAATAAAGCCCAGTGATTTGGCATGTAGCGCCTGCCGGGGCATCAGTTTCATGGCGTTATCTACAAAAGCTTTGTATGTGCCCTTTGGTGTGCCATATACAATCTTATCGCCTCCATAGGTAGCATCCGAGAAAAGCGGGTGACCTATGTATTTCATGTGCGCGCGTATCTGGTGCGTTCTTCCGGTCTCGAGGTTACATTGCACCAACGACACATATTTAAAGCGTCTGAGCACCTTATAATGCGTCACAGCATGCTTGCCGTAAGATCCATCCGGGTAAACCGTCATCACCTTGCGGTCTTTAGCGCTGCGCCCCACATGCCCGGTTATAGTTCCGGAATCAGACTTTGGTATTCCCCATACCAAAGCATAATAAGTCCTTTCTATAGTATGTTCATAAAACTGACGCGCCAGAAAAGCCATGGCATATTCGGTTTTAGCGATTACCAGTAACCCGGAAGTATCTTTATCGATGCGGTGCACCAGGCCCGGACGGCCTTCGCCATTGCGGCTTGTTGGCAGGTTTTGCAGATAATAAGTAAGCGCATTTACCAGGGTGCCCGTCCAGTTGTTATAAGCAGGATGCACTACCATGCCGGCAGCTTTGTTTACCAGCAGCAACTCCTCATCCTCATAAACTATAGTTAGCGGGATATTCTCCGGCACAATATCCGTATCGCGCGGAGGCTCAGCCAGCGTTATAGTTATAACATCCAGCGGCTTTACTTTATAACTAACCTTAACCGGCTTATCATTCACCTGCACCGATTCTGCACGAATGGCTTCCTGCAGTTTGTTGCGGGTAACATTTGCCAGCCTGTCCATCAGAAATTTATCGATGCGGAGCAGGGCCTGCCCTTTATCCACCACAATGCGATGGTGCTCGTATAGTTCGTCCGAATCTTCTGCTGTTATATCCTGTTCTTCGTAATCTGCCACGGGTATTGTGCTACTATAGACTATAAATAAAAAGAAAGCCGAAGTTTATCACATCGGCTTTCAAAACTATAAGAAAATACGTTATTAGTTTTTCTTCTTGGTGTTAGATTTTGCTGGTGTTTTAGCAGGCGTCTTAGCTGGTGTAGTTGCTGGTTTAGCAGCAGCTGGCTCAGCAGCCTTCGCTTTAGTTGGGTCAACACCTAATTTTTTAAGTACAAGCGGAGAGATATCGCCATCCTCAGGACCTGCCAGTAGCGCCTGGTTGCTGATAACGTAAGTATAACCATTCTCTTTTGCTACATCTTTAATAGCCTTGTCGATCTTAGCGATAACCGGGTCAACTAAAGACTTTTCTTTCTGCTGAAGCGACTGCTGTGCGTTACGCTGAAACTCCTGGATAGAAGTGTTCAGGCTCATCAGTTCTTTCTCTTTGTCTTCGCGGATAGTTTTATCCATAGTAGCAGCACCTTTTTCGTAAGCCTGTAGTTTAGCTTCGTAGTCAGCATACTTGCCTTTCAGCTGGTTTTCCAGCTGTGTGCTATGGTCTTTAAGCGACGACTCTATCTGCTTGCTCTCAGGAAGCTGCAGTAAAATGTATTCAACGTTAGTATAACCAATCTTCAGGGGCTGGTCGCTGCTTTGTGCGAAAGACGCAAAGCTGATCAGTAAAAACGCTACTACTAAGGTTTTGATTTTGTTCATCATTGGTTGGTTAATTAATAATAAGTATAAAGGTTAGTTGTTAGGCTTCTTTTTAGTTGCTGGTTTTTTAGGTTGTGCTGCCGGTTGCGGCTCTTCCTTTTGTTCTTCTCCTACTGCCGGCAAATCACCCGGATTCTCTTTCAGCGTGTCGGCAGGTTGTTTGCCTTTTGCATTTGCTTTATCAGATGCCAGCCCCAGTTCTTCCAACACATATTCTGTATAGTCGTGTATCGGGTTGGTATAGATCATCACCAGGTCACCGGACTTGTCAAACATTATCGCGATCTGCTTCGATTTAGATACTTTTTCTACAGCTGTAAAAACTTCATCCTGTATCGGTCGCATCAGGTCCTGGCGGCGCTTAAACATCATGCCTTCGTAGCCAAAAACCTTGCGCTGGTAATCCCGCACTTCTGTTTCTTTTTTACTGATCTCGGCCTGGCGCTTCTTCTTCATTTCTTCAGTAAGCAGCACTTCTTCGGCACGGTATTCCTGTTTCAGCTTATCAGCCTGTTGCTGCAGCACTTCTATCTCTTTCTGCCAGGTCTCAGCATATTTGTCCATCTCCTGCTGTACTTTGTTGTAAGCAGGCATTTTGCTAAGTATAAAGTTCGAATCAATATACCCAATCTTCTGAGCAATGGAAACATGGGTCAGAAAAAAGCCTGCCAATAAGATGAACAAAAATTTCTTCATACTGATTCCTTTTAATTAGCGCAGCTGCTGGCCAATAATAAAGTGGAACATGCCTGGTTTTGCATCCGGCTGACCTGGCACATCATCCAGTCTCCAACCATAGTCAAAGCCTAACAAGCCAAATGCCGGCATAAATATTCTGGCACCTACACCCACCGAGCGGTACAACTTAAACGGATTATAGTTCTCGTAAGAGCCAAAGTTGTTACCTGCCTCTAAAAACGCTAAACCATAAATAGTTGCAGCCGGGCTTGGCGATATAAGCTGACGCATTTCTATTACAAACTTGTTATACGCAATACCACCTGCCTGCAGCAAGTTAGGATCATTCTCATTTACAATGCTCTCGTCGTCGTAACCACGTAAGCCAATGTACTCGGTACCTACAAACACGTTACCACCACCAAGACCTGCACCACCTACTTTAAAGCGTTCAAACGGACCTATAGTTGCATCGGAGCTATACTTGCCCAGGAAACCAAAGTGCGCTCTGGTATTCAATACCAATTTTCCTGCCAAGTTTATAAAGTACGATGCATCAAACATCCATTTGTTGAATTCTATGTACTCATACTTGCCTGCATCTTCTTTAAATAGCGAATAAGGCGGTGTTAAATTTACGCTTAACGATAACTGCGAACCACGTGTCGGGAACGTCGGGTTATCTATACTATAACGTGAAAGTGTGTTTATAAATGATATACTGTTAGAGCTACCGTCTGTAAAATCGCGGAACAGCTGCTGGTAGTTGTTAAGTGTATAGCGGCTGTAAGATAAAGAGTGGCTTATGTTGAAATAGTTATCAGGCCACTGTAGTCTTCTGCCAAGCGTAACAGATGCACCGTTCACATCCAGTTTCGACTCTTCTTCCATAATAGCCGGACGACGATAAACTGTTTTAAACAAGCTCACCGATAAAGAGTTTGGTTTGCGGCCACCTAACCATGGCTCTGTAAACGACAACGAATAGGACTGGTAATACTTACCGTTTGCCTGCAGGTTTAAAGATAGGCGCTGGCCATCACCGCTTGGTACCGGAGTCCACTCATCCAGATCCCAGAATTTACGGGTAGAGAAGTTATTTAGTGTTAAACCAACTGTACCAACGGCACCAATAGGCCCACCCCAGCCACCAGATAAGCTGATCTGGTCGTTTGGTCTTTCCACTACAGAGTAATGAATATCTACAGTACCATCTGCCTGGTTCGGAATCGGCTGCAAGCCAATAGATTCCGGATCGAAATATCCTAAGGCAGCCAGTTCGTTTCTTGTTCTGATCAGGTCTTCGCGGCTATACTTTTCGCCAGGCAGTGTACGCAATTCTCTTCTGATCACGTGCTCACTAGTCTTGGTATTACCGGTAACAACCACATTCTTTATAGTTGCCTGCGGACCTTCGTACACACGCATTTCCAGGTCTATCGAGTCACCATCAATACGAACTTCAACAGGGTCAATACTCTGGAACAGGTAACCATCATTTTGGTAAAGTGCTGATACGTCGATACCTGTCGGGTTAAATGTAAGGCGCTTATCAAGCTCCTGGCGGTCGTAAACATCACCTTTTTCGATGCCCAGCACTTTAGTCAGGTATTCATCATCATACAGGTAGTTGCCTTTCCAGGTAATATTACGGTAATAATAGCGGTTGCCTTCATCTACTGTTATTCTGATACCCAGCCTGTCATCGCTTATTCTGTAAACAGAGTCAGAAACTATAATAGCATCGCGGTAGCCTTCAGAGTTATAGAAATCCAATAGCAATTGCTTATCGTTCTCGTATTCTGAGCGCTGGAATTTAGACGAAGAAAACGTGTTACGAATGCTTTTTTCCTTTGTCTTCTTCAACTGCTTTTCCAGTTTTCTATCCGAAAAAGCTTCGTTGCCCACAATCTCAATTTCGCCGATCTTTACTTTATCTCCTTTGTCGATCTTGATGTTAAGCACCACGCTGTTCGGCAGAAGCGAATCAGGGCGCTGGGTCATGCTTACCTTAGCATTCAGGTAGCTCTTCTCAGCAAAGTAGTTTTTAATGACTGTACGTGTGCTGTTCAGGGTAGCATCGTTTACAGTTCTTCCACGCTGCAGGCTTATCTTTTCGCTCAGGGCTTCCTGCTGCGATTTATTAATGCCAGAAAAAGTAAAGCGTGAAAGACGTGGTCGCTCCTTCAGGTTAAAGTCCAGGAATATCAATTCGCCTTCTATTTTTGTGATGCTTACATCCACATCACCAATAATACCTTGTGCCCAAAGTTTCTGGATGGCCTGGCTGATATCTTCACCTGGCACTGTAATCTCATCACCAACCTGCAGGCCTGTTACACCGATAAGGGCATTCGGATCTAGAAAATTGGCTCCACTTACAGTAATACCGCCAATTTTATACTGGCGCGGCTGCATGTAATCAACAGGGTTTGTCTGCGTAGCGTTGTTAAGAACTTGGGAAGAGGCTGTGCCTGCCAGAAGCAGGAAAAACAGCACCCAGATGCATCTTGTCATTAATATTTTACTTGATTAGTTGTTCACTGGTCTTTCCGAAGCGCCTTTCGCGACGTTGGTAAGATATTATTGCTTCGTATAAATGCTCTTTCCGGAAGTCCGGCCAAAGCAGTTCTGTTATGTATAGTTCGGTATAAGCCAACTGCCACAACAAAAAGTTACTGATCCGCATTTCGCCACTGGTACGTATAAGCAGTTCCGGGTCTGGCATACCGGCCGTCCCTAGGTTTTCAGCTATCATACCTTCCGTAATTTCTGTGGCCTTCAGCTCTCCTTTTTCTACTTTGGTTGCCAGCTTGCGCATAGCTTGCGCTATTTCCCAGCGGCCACTATAGCTAAGTGCCAACACCAAGGTCATGCGCGAATTACCACTGGTCATTTCTATAGCTTCCATAAGTTCCTGCTGGCAGCTTTTCGGAAGACTTTCGGTATCACCTATAGTTTGTAAGCGTATGTTATTCTTGTTCAGTGTGGCAGTTTCCTTCCGGATCGTGGTTACCAGCAACTGCATAAGCGCAGATACTTCACTGGCTGGCCTTGACCAGTTCTCTGTTGAGAAAGCATAAAGCGTAAGGTATTGTACTCCAAGTTCGGCGGCGGCCTCTACTGTTTCGCGCACAGCCGTAATAGCGCTCTTGTGCCCGAAAATGCGTAAACCACCTCTTTGCTTAGCCCAGCGCCCGTTACCGTCCATTATAACGGCAATGTGCTTGGGTAAATTGTTTATATCTACTTTCTCCTTAAGCTCCATTTAACCACAATTTCCTTGCAAGTTACAAAAAGCAAGATAAATTAATTAAAAATTAAATGGCTAATCTAATATACCAGGCTGACGTCTGTATGGTGGTGGGCAATTTGCTCTGTAAAAAGTGTAGGAAATGCTGATGCCATTATAGTAATACCAGTCTTTATCGTAAGGATTGGCTACATGCTTTCCATCTGCTTCCGACAGAAAATCCATGTTATCATTAAATAGAATGCGGGTACCAAACTCCAGCCCCAGGTTCCAGTGTTTGCTCAGGGCATATTTTACACCTACACCAAAAGGCACACTTACTGTAAGGTCTGTATCGAAAGGCTTGTCCAGGTTTGGAAGGCTTGGGTTGTCTGTTGTCAGCTTCTTGTTATAGATAAGCCCTGCAAAACCGGCAAAGAAGTAAGGCGATAATCTTACCTTTTGTGAAAGGTCATAATAATCAAGGAAATTATATTCCATTACCACCGATACTTCGGCTAAACTCAGGCGTAACTCTGCCTGCCTGTAATCCGGAAGCGGAAGATCCTGCACGCCGTCACCTATGGTGTTATCATCAACAATACGATGGCTGAGCATAACCCCGCCTCTTGCTGTAAACGTGTTTGTAAGGTCTCTGCGGTAAAAGACTGTAAGCGCCGGCTGGTTATTCAGGAAACGGTATTCCGGGGCAAGTTCACCTTTGTAGTTGGCACCACCTATACCTACTCCTATTTCGCTGGTAGATACTTTGTACTGAGCGTAAGCTTGTGTGCTAAAAAAAGCACTCCCTATTTGCAGCATTACACAAATAAGGAGTGCCAGTTGGATTCTATGTAAAGTCATGTATTCGCTAAACAGAGTTTAGGTAACAACGCACAGTACTGTGTTCTATTATCTAAACTTAGGGCTTCTGATTCTAGGTGTTAAAATATAGTTAATGTTTACGCCCGAAACGATGTACCAGTCTTTGTCCGTTTTATCGCCCCGACGTGTGTTTGCAGGTGTTCCGTAACCATTCAAGTGTTTATATGGTGTTCCGCTCGGGTCTGCAACTGGTATAAATTCTCCTTCCGCACTGCGGTCAGAGAAAATAGCTGATGCCTGACGATTAGGACTATTATTTGTAGAACTTAACAAGGTAGATTTATCAACATAGGCAGAACTTGCATCATCCAGGTAATCTGTAAATGTTTTTCTCCAGCCTACTTCAAAGCTCACATCCCAATATCTGTCTACTTTGTAGCGTACACCTAAACCAAACGGAATAGAAACCTGAACGCGTTTATAGGGTTCAGGGTTACCTCCTCCTTCAACATGTTGTCCTTCTGTGCCTAGTGGCTGCAACTCGTACCAGCCTGTTGGTATATCCTGATCGCCGACTAAGCCTGGATGTGAACCTGTTTCGTAGTATGCTTTAGGATTATGGTGCAGTACAGCTATACCTACAAAACCATATGGCACAAAATCAGGACGACGACGGTATGTTTGGCGGTTCTCGAAAAGGTCAACTATAGCAACTGCGCTCAGCTCTTTAATATCGTTACGGAAAGACAGGTTACGTCTGTAACGTCCTGCGTTCTCAGATTCGTTGAGGGCAGCACTTTTGATATCATCTCCAAGTATACGTCCCCAATGAAAACTACCACGCACCGAAATACGAGGAAAATAGCGATACGTATAACTGATACCAATGTTTGGTCTTGTTGACTTAAAGCGAAGACTGGTAAAATCCGGCTCAGGTACAATATCACCGAAGTAGTTCATAGCACCGAGGTGCACTCCAACAGATGCGTACCGCTTTCTCAGCGTAAAGCGTTGAGCCTCTGCATCCGTAGACACCAGGGTCATGGTTATAGTAAGCAGCAGAACAAGGGTACAAAGTTTTCTCATATTAATAAACGCTATGTGAGTTCCTGTTACTTACAGATACCTCTCCTTAAGTTACAAAGACAAAAATAAAGATTATGTATTATTAAAGAAATAATATTACATATATTTAATCTACATCACTTCTGGAAGAGATTTCTGTTATCCATACCCCAATTGAGTTTACTACGAAGCGTAGATAAGAAGTTAACATGATGTAACTTTACTAATCTGGCCACGAAGTTCTCTCTACGAACTGCTAACTGGACATTCATATCAACGGGCACTGACCTGGAATCGAGAGAGGCAAGATAGCTGCTGCTACGGCCTTCCACTTCAAAAGAGATCACGCTCCTGTCTGACACGATCATGGGTCGCACATTCAGGTTGTGCGGACATACGGGTGAAATGACAAAATTGTTGGTCTGTGGCAGCACTAACGGACCTCCGGCACTCAGCGAGTAACCTGTGGATCCGGTAGGTGTGGCTACCACCAACCCATCCGCCCAGTAAGAGTTCAAATATTCACCATCAATATACGTATGCACGGCTATCATAGATGAACTATCGCGTTTTAGTACGCTAAACTCATTTAATCCGAAGTTAATGCCATCAAAAATCTCCTGATCGGAATCTACCCGTATTAGTGCGCGGTCGTCTAAGGTGTAATGGCCTTTATAGAGTGCGTCTAAAGCAACATTAATACTATCGTACGAAATGGTAGCTAAAAAGCCTAAGCGGCCAGTGTTTATGCCTAGTATCGGAATTTGCTGTGCGCCTACATAAGTAACCGTATCCAACAGGGTACCATCACCGCCAATACTAAGTACTACATCTACCCCGGTCAGGTCATCGCCTCGTTTAAACGTTGGTATATCGCCGGGTATATCCAAGGTGTTTTGCAGGTATAGTTGGAAGTGCTCCACCAGCATAAGGTCAGTATTGCGGCGCAACAGCTCATCAAATAGTTTCTGAATAAATGGTGCGATCTGCTCGCTGAATGGTTTTCCGAGTATAGCAATCTTCATAAGCAAGTCTTTAAAAAGGATAACCCATGTTCAGATATAAACCACGGTTGCCTTCGCGGTTGGCTGTGTACTCCCCGCGCAGCACAATATCGTAAAATGTTACCACATGCACCCCAATACCACCACCGATCAGCAGCCGGTTTGTTAAAGGATTCTGGTCTCCGTACGTGTTATCTATGGTATAGCCGGCATCGGTAAAGGCATTCAGGTATAAAGCCAAAGGTATCGTGTTCAGTTTTGGGTTACGGATAAATTTAAGATGGATGCCTTTTAAATTGAATAACTCTTTGGAAAACCCCTGTTTAAAAAGCCCATAATGCTGTCCACCTACCACGTATAGTTCATAGCCACGCACCAGCGACCTGTAGCCCAGCGCCGTATTATCGGTGACCGCAAAATTACTCCCCAACCTTGCCTGCACTTCTGCGCCTATGGTATAATAAAACCTATGAGGCAATGCGCTATAGTTTACATACTTGGCACGGGCAGTGGTAAAACCGGTTCCGGTATTGTTCAGGAAAAAAGCATGGCCTATGCCAATATCGAAATAACTGCCGCTTAAAGGGTACGCGAATGTATTGCGCTGGTTTATTACCCGGGTAAGGTCCAGCCGGATATAGTTTCGGTTGGTATAGTTGGTGTTAAAGTAATCCGGGTTGAGCTTAGAGATAGTATCTGAGACCTCTTCGTAGTAATAGGAAAGCCTTAGTGCCGATTGCCGTTGAACACTTTGCCTGTGAATAACTGCAGCACCTATACCTGTGCGCTTTATCGGCATCCCCTCTTCCTGTTCATAAAAATACTGGCGGTTATTACGGATGTCGTAGCTTATAGTATGGCTGCGGTAGTCGGCTACGCTAACTTCATACCCCAGATTCTGGCTGCCTGCCAGGTAGGGCACCCGGTAAGACAGTTCAATCCGGCGGTTAAAGCCATGTTGTAGGCGAAGGCGCACATCTTCGTTACGACCCCTGAAGTTTCGTCGGGTTAACATAAAGCCATAATCTATACGGCGCAGGTCTTTTTTCTCGAGCCAGGCATTAAAATTACGGTCAGCAAAATCGAAGATGGGAATAGGAAATAAGTAGGCCCGCTCCTTTACCTGATATGTAACTACAACCTGACCATTGTCGCAGGTATAACTATAGTTTACAGCATGGAACAGGCGGAGATTATAGATACGCTTCCGGTTTTCTTCGAGCAGGTTTTCCAGGTTTTCAGTTTGAACGGAGTCGCCAATGTTAAAAGTGAGTTCGCGCAGCAGTACAAAGTCTTTAGTTACTTCGTTGCCCTGTAACTTTACTTCCTGGATAACGGCTACCGGAACTATACATGGCGATGCAACTGCAACTATACAGCTAAAAAGCAGACCCAGAAGCAGACCGTAACGCAGCACCGGCTATATGTCCAGGTACTTAAATAACATATCCAGCCGGTCCTTTCCGATATCGAAGGTGCTACTATCGTGAAACTGGGCGGTAATACGGTACTCGAAACGCTCGAGAGTAGCTATGATGCGCGAAAGATCGGTAGCGTTTAGTTTAAGGGTGAGTTTTATACTGTAAGGATCCAGTTCATCCGGCGACACATACGCACTCAGAATTTTGGTATTTTCTTCTTCAATCAGTCGACTGATCTGGCTTAAACTATAATCGCGCTCGGGCATACTTAGTACCAGTATACTACCCTGCCCCTGTAACGCCGACATCTGCCCGAAAGCAGCCAGTGTATCGTTTATAGTTATAATACCCATGTACTCCTGTATCTCATCGAGCACGGGCACTACCTGCACTTTATTTTTGATAGCAGCTTCCATCACATCATAAAAATGCTGAAAGTGCATGACATGCACATCCGGGTGTTCCAGTTCAACATCTTTAAGGGTCTGGTTGCGGTCCAGCAAATCCACTAAGTTTTGCTCGGTAACCATGCCCAGGTATTTGCGGTTGCTTACCACCGGCAGGTCATTTACCCGAAACTCATCCATCCAACGCAACGCCTTCTCTACAGTATCATAGAGTTTAAGCGGTGGTATCATTTGGTTGATGAGTTCTTCTGCTATCATGTAGTCTGTTCTACGGGAGTTTTACTTAAATATTTCTCTAAGATACTATTAAACTTCTCCGGATGTTCCATCATCGGCGCGTGGCCGCATTTATCTATAAAGTATAGTTCCGAATTTGGCATGAGCCTGTTAAACTCATGTGCCACCAGCGGTGGAGTAATGGTATCGTTCAGTCCCCAAATTAACAGGGTAGGCACTTTAATGTTTGTAATATCTTTGGCCATGTTGTGGCGCTGCGCCGATTTTGCAATCGCGATAATGCGCAGACACTTGGCATTGCTGTTCGTGATATTGAATACTTCGTCTACCAGTTCTTTAGTTGCCGTTTCAGGATTATAGAACGTGTAGGCAACGCGCTCTTTCACATACTCATAGTTACCACGCTTCGGAAACGAGCCACCCATCGAGTCTTCGAATAAACCGGAGCTGCCAGTTAGTACCAAACGCTTTACTTTTGTGGGGTTGTTTAAGGTATACACCAGGGCTACGTGTCCGCCAAGCGAGTTACCTAACAAGGTAAGATCATCCAGCTTTTTAAACTTCACAAAGTCTTCTACAAAATGCATCAGACCGGGTACGCCGGCTTTGTGCAAGGCCATTTCATAGATCGGCATCAGTGGAATAACCACACGATAGTTCTGCGAAAAATGGTCTACAACACCTTTCCAGTTACTCAGCGCCCCAAACAATCCGTGAAGCAACAATAATACCTCACCCTGTCCTTCATCAATATACTGAAATTCGCCTTCTTGTCTTACTTGTAGATCCATAAGGGGTAAACTATACAAAAGATATTAATTATACTGCAATATTAGCAATACTAACCCAATTTCGAAGCATTTCTAAGCCATAAGTAGTAAGCGCTGCTTCCGGATGAAATTGTAACGCATACAGTGGCAACGAGTTATGTTTAAATGCCATCAGTTCGCCTGTAGCCGTATGCGCCAGCGGAACTATAGTTGGAGGCGTGTGCCGCAAAACCAGCGAATGATACCGCACAACCGGCATTTTTGCTGGCAGGTCTTTAAAGATCGGATCGGGCTCGCAGATTATTTCTGAGATCTTGCCATGCATCGGTTTCTCGCCTTTTTCCAGCTTTGCCCCAAAGAACTCGCCCAGCGCTTGGTGCCCTAAACAGATTCCCAGCATTGGCACACGCTCGTGGTATTCGTGTATCACATCCATCAGCACACCTGCCCCCTTCGGTGTTCCCGGCCCCGGCGACAGAACTATAGCTTCAATTGGCAGCTTCTTTATCTCCGACAATGGCACATCGTTCCGAACCACATGCGCTTCCACACCCAACTGCCCAAAGTAATCTACCAGGTTATAGGTAAACGAATCAAAGTTATCGAGCAGGAGAAGCATGTGTAATTTGGAGATTTGGAGATGAGGGAATATTTTACTTCTTATAAACAACTTCTATACTTGGGTTTAGCACCTTCAGATCTTCAATTAACTCCTCATTGTTTTCAGGGGCAATATAAATTTCATCATAGCGGTAATACTTCACAATAATGCCTTTACTTGCCATTGCTGGCTTAAGGCCCGACCACATGGTATCCCCAACTATAAGCTGCCTGATGTCGCTGATGTTGATTTCGCCCCAAATAAATCCGGATCTGTACTTTAGCTTTCCATCGCCTATCTTATACCAGGTGCCAAAGAATATCGACAAAAGCAGTACCAGTGGAACCAGCAAAGGCAGAAGCATGTACGGCCGCTCCGAAAAAGCCTCTACATCTAAACTATAAACCACGAGCGGCAATAACACAAGAACCGCTATCATGTAGGGAACAGGGCCTTTACGTTTTGCCTTGTATACTTTCATTGAAGCTTATGCATTGTTACAACTATAACTAATCCTCCTAAAAGAACCCCTTCAACGAAGAAATCAACGTCTTAACAAACGGAAGCACATAACTCAGGATATCCAAGGCGTAAGGCGTAGCTTTTAATACCACCGGGTAAACTATAGATTCAGCAGCGGTTTCGGTGGTGATGCTGATGCCGGCCATTTCGGACACGTAGAGTAACAGGCTGATGGCAAAGCACCACTTTATAGCACCAAGTACAGCTCCCAGGAAATTATCGAAAAAGCCAAAGGGTGTAAAGTCGATAATTTTTTTCAGGATGAAGCCTAGCAGGTAAACCAGCAATATGATCCCGATGAAAACGATCAGGAAAGTCAGGTAAGGCAGCACGCCACCCACATCGCCAACAAAATCTCTAACTATAGGTAATGCCACATTCAGCAGCTTTAGTCCGCCAACTATAGCTACCACCAAAGCAAATAGCGACATAAACTCCAGGAGCAAACCTTTTCGGTAGCCCATAAATGCACCAAACAAAATAGGAATGATCAGGAAATAATCGAAGGTACTCACAATGGCAAAGTATAAGTATAAATACAAACGCTGCTGCACAGGTGTAAAGCCAATGCAGCAGCGCTAATATAACTATAATCAATATAGTGTGCCAACTATAAAGTGGGCTATACTTGTACTTCCAGTTTAAAAATCGGTGTTGTTAAGTAAGGCACCTACCGCCGAAGAAATAGCACGGCCATCTGCCTGCCCAGCCAGCTCTTTAGATGCTACTCCCATTACACGACCCAGATCCGATGGTCCGGTTGCGCCTACACGCTGAATGATTTCCAGCAATCTTGAGCGCAGGTCGCCTTCATCCAGTTGCTTTGGCAGGTATTCTTCAATTACAACAAGTTCACCAAGCTCGATCTGCGCCAGGTCTTCACGGTTTTGCTGCGCATATACTTCTGCCGATTCGCGGCGTTGCTTTGCTGCTTTCGTCAGCAGTTTTAATTCAGTGTCCTGAGTTAAGCCTTCGCTGCCGCCTTTTTCGGTTTCAGCCAGCAGTATCAGCGATTTAATACTTCTTAAAGCCTGCAAACGTGGTTTATCTTTCGCCAGCATCGCCTGCTTTATATCGCCTTCTACTCTTTCTTTTAAGGTCATAGTTTCTAATGTTTTATAGTATGTATCAGCACAAGTCTTATGCTACTTCTACGGAGCTTTTGCTATTGCGGCAACGCACCGGGCATAACATCTTATTTAAATTTCCATTAATTTAGTCATCTCGTTTATAATAACTATAGCCGGGAGTATAACCGGCCAACCAGCAACATGACCAAACTGAGTGTAAATATAAACAAAATAGCTACGCTACGGAATGCCCGTGGCGGCGACAGGCCAAATGTAGTGCAGGCGGCAAAGGATTGCGAGCGTTTCGGAGCGCAGGGTATAACAGTGCACCCCCGCCCCGACGAGCGCCATATCCGTTACCAGGATGTATACGACCTTAAGCCAATTGTTACTACCGAATTTAACATAGAAGGCAACCCAACTCCGGACTTCCTGAAACTTGTAAAAGACGTAAAACCGGAGCAGGTAACTTTAGTGCCCGATGCACCAGATGCGATTACATCGAATGCCGGCTGGGATACCATAAAGCACAAAGACTTCCTGACGGATATCATTTCAGAGATGAAAGGCCTGGGAATCCGAACATCTATTTTCGTGGACCCGCTAGAAAGCATGATTGAAGGTGCAGCTATAGTTGGCACCGACCGCGTAGAACTATACACCGAAGATTACGCCCGCCACTACCACACCAACCGCGAAGCAGCCCTAGCACCTTATTTAAAAGCGGCTCTTAGAGCACAGGAATTGGGTATTGGTCTTAATGCCGGCCACGACCTGGACTTGGACAACCTTAAATACTTGAAAGAGAACCTACCGGGCTTGCTTGAAGTAAGTATAGGTCATGCCCTTATCTGCGACGCGCTATACCTTGGCTTGGAGAACACGATACAGCTATACCTGCGCCAGCTTAAATAACCGACTTTGATAAACTCCATCACGATAGAAGAGTTTCTGCAGAAAGCTGAAAAGCTGCCTGTACTGGATGCGCGCGCACCCAAAGAGTACGAAGCTGGCCACATACTTCAAGCGCAAAGTTTCCCTATTTTCTCTGATGAAGAACGGGCTATAGTTGGTACATCTTACAAGCAACAGGGCCACGATCCGGCAGTGTTATTAGGTCTGGACTTGTTCGGGCCCAAGATGTCTCAGTTTGTAAAAGAAGCTACTAAAATTGCCCCGGATAAAGAAGTACTGCTGCATTGCTGGCGCGGCGGTATGCGAAGCGGGGCCATGGCCTGGCTCCTGAGCTTTGCCGGTTTTAAAGTGCATTTGCTGCAGGGCGGCTACAAAGCTTACCGCCATTTTATACAGGAGCAGTTTGCTAAACCAAGGTCTATCCTTATACTTAGCGGCTTTACGGGCAGCGGTAAAACCGATCTCCTGCCTTACCTGCAACAGTCCGGTCAGCAAACTATAGATCTGGAAGGACTGGCAAACCATAAAGGGTCTTCTTTCGGAAGTATAGGCATGCCGGCACAGCCAACTACAGAGCATTTTGAGAATCTGCTTGGCTCTGAACTGATGAAACTGGACACGCAAAAACCGCTTTGGCTCGAAGATGAAAGTATAACCATTGGCCGCATAACACTTCCGCATGCATTTTATACTTCTATGCAGGAGCAGCCAACTATAGTTATCGATGTACCCAAACACCTGCGCGTACAAAAGCTGGCCCACGAATATTGCCGCACCGATAAAGCCATACTGGAAGCAGCTATACTTCGAATTAAGAAACGACTTGGAGGCTTAGCTACACAAGAAGCCCTGGATGCTATTGCCACCGGCGATATGGAAAAGATGGTAGAGATCGCGCTTACCTATTACGACAAAGCTTATCATTTTCAGCTTAACACAAAAAAGCAGGTGCTTACGCTGCCATTGCAAAGTATAGACCCTGAAGAGAACGCACAGCAGATACTAACCTTTGCACAAACCAACAAACTGATTTAACCATGGAAGAGACATCCACACAAGATATAAAACTTACCCAGTATAGCCACGGTGCCGGTTGCGGCTGCAAAATTGCCCCAAAGGTTCTCGATGCTATACTTCATTCTGATATCACCTACCCTGAGAACGATAAGCTGCTGGTAGGCAACTCATCCCGCGACGATGCCGCTGTGTACGACATTGGCAATGGCCGCGCTGTTATCAGCACTACCGACTTTTTTATGCCGATCGTGGATGATGCTTATGATTTCGGTCGTATCGCGTCGGCTAATGCTATTTCGGATATCTATGCGATGGGCGGAAACCCGATGATGGCAATTGCAGTGCTTGGCTGGCCTATAGATAAACTAGCTCCGGAAGTTGCCAAGCGTGTAATTGAAGGTAGCCGCAGTATCTGCCACGAAGCAGGTATACCGTTAGCCGGCGGTCACAGTATCGACAGCCCTGAGCCTATTTTTGGTTTAGCAGTAACCGGCATGCTCGACATCCCCAACCTGAAACGTAACGACACAGCCACCGCAGGCTGCGAACTATACCTAACCAAACCCATTGGTGTAGGCATACTTACCACTGCCCAAAAAAAAGCAATACTTAAACCAGAGCATGCACAACTTGCACCACAGCAAATGATGCAGTTAAACAAGATAGGCGCTGACTTAGGCCAACTGCCACAGGTAAAAGCCATGACCGACGTAACAGGTTTCGGTTTGCTCGGCCACTTGTCCGAAATGTGCGAAGGCAGCAACTTAACTGCTGAAGTATACTTTGATAAAGTACCTGTAATACCGGAAGCATTGGAGTACCTGGCACAAAAAGCGATACCGGGCGGCACGCACCGCAACTTCGACAGCTACGGCCACAAAATAGCAGACCTTACCCCAGATCAGAAACACCTGCTCTGCGATCCGCAAACTAGTGGAGGCTTATTAGTCGCTGTTGATCCTGCTGGCCGCGAAGAAGTGTTACAGCTGTTTGCAAAGTATAACTTAGACCTTCAGCCGTTGGGGGTTCTGAAGGAAAAGTTAAATAATCAGAAGTTAATCAGAGTAATGTAGGAATATGGACAAGTACATACATTTTACAGAGCAGTTTGGTATAAACAATGATGGCATACACCTTCTGCGGAGTAGATATAACTATAAGTCCATTCCGTTTTCAGATATTGCTTCAATAGAGTTTAAACGTGGGAAGGTGATCAAAAACTGGCTTTTATTACTTTTATTTGGACTTGGTTGTCTAGTCTTCTCTCTATTTTACTCTTATATTATATTTGATTTCTTTATATCAGACGAACAGGGAAGAATTTACATTGAAGAAATAGTCGTTCCTGTTATTCCAGCTTTTGCAGGAATTGCGGCACTACTTGTTTCACTACGAACCTCAGAAGTGGCTATAGTAAATTACAACACAAGTAAACTGGTTCTTGACTTATCAGAGCTTGCTAAACAGAATAAGGTGGCAGATTTTGTTATTTATTTATCCGAGAGAGCTGGCGTAGACAAAGTTCGCAACATTACTAATAGCTATAGGGGAATGGCAAAAGCTTAATCCGGGATGGTCTAATTGATCCTAATCATTCTTACTATTCAACCGTAAGGATTTATTATTTACTGTTAATTGACAAAATGAAACTACACTATAAAGAAATGGGTCATGGACAGCCGCTGCTAATTCTGCACGGTTTGTTTGGCACGTTAGATAATTGGGCAACTTTAGCAAAACGCCTGGCAGAACATTACAACGTATTCCTTGTCGATCTTCGCAACCACGGTCGCTCACCACATTCCGAACAGCATGATTATGATGCCATGGCCGAAGATGTACTACGACTGGTAGATGACTTACAAATTCCTACGCCAGCTATTATGGGCCATTCAATGGGTGGGAAAGTAGCGATGAACTACGCTCTTAAATATCCGACTCGCATTACCAAACTAATAGTTGTAGACATCGCACCCAAAGCCTACCCACCGCATCACGACGAGATCATAGATGCTTTACAAGGCCTGGACATCAACAATGTAAAAAGCCGAAGTGACGTAGATGAACAATTAGCAAAAACTATAAAGGAAGATGAGGTGCGTTTATTCTTAATGAAGAACCTGTATCGCAAAGAGGACAACACCTTTGGCTGGCGCATGAACCTGGATGCTATTGAGAAAAATTACGAGAAGATTGCAGCACCAATAACTTCTGATATTCCATTCAAAAAGCATACACTGTTTATAAAGGGTGGCAGATCACGTTACATTTTGCCGGAAGATATATATAGTAATATAGAGCATCTATTTACATTAGTAGAAATAGAAACTATACCACAGGCCGGCCATTGGGTACACGCCGAAGCGCCGGACCAAGTTTACGACTTAGTTACAACTTTCCTGAGTGCAGAATAATTAAGCACTCATCGGTACTTTTAAAAAGTTATGTATGAAAGCTGTCATTGCAAAGTAGCGGTGGCAGCTTTCTGTTTTCAAGTCCATTATACTTTATACTTTTGCATTATGAAAAAGACCGGCACTTTATACCTCATACCAACTATACTCGCAGAAGGAACAGCAGATAAGGTTATCTCTCCGCAGGTAAAAGATACCGTGCAAAACTTAACTTACTTTATAGTTGAGAACCTGCGCACAGCACGCCGCTTTGTAAAAATGATTTGCCCGGAACTTGTAATTGAACAACTTAACTTTATTCAGATTGACAAAGACGCTACTCCAGCACAAGTACAAGCATCTTTAAATCCATTAGTAGAGAAAGGTATTGATGCAGGTATAATCTCAGAAGCTGGTTGCCCGGGTATTGCAGACCCAGGGGCAGAAGTAGTGAAATATGCACACCAGCAAAATATTAAAGTAATTCCTTTTGCTGGTCCGTCAGCCATACTTTTAAGTTTAATGGCGAGTGGGTTTAATGGTCAGCAATTTGCTTTTCATGGATACCTGCCTATTGATAAAGGCCCACGTTTACAAGCGCTTCGCCAATTAGAGAAAGAAATGCAACAGCGTAATCAGACTCAAATATTTATGGAGACCCCATATCGTAATAATAAATTACTGGAAGATCTGTTAAGCATACTTCACCCTGAAACAAAGCTTTGTATTGCAGCAAATATCACTTCTCCTGATCACGAATATGTTAAGACTAAAACTATACAGCAGTGGAAAGGCAAATTACCTGACATTCATAAACAACCTGCAGTTTTCTTAATTTATAAGTAAAGAAGAAATTTATTTACAATAAAAAATGGCCTAAGCTTTTAAAAGCTTAGGCCATTTTTTATTGTTCTGTGAAATAGTCTATCAATTTTAACAATCAATAGCATAAGTTAATACTCTAAACTCCTTTAACATTTCCTCAAACGCAAAAGCCCTGTCCTCTTTAGAAGGACAGGGCTTAGGTATAGGGTTGGCGGCCACCTACTCTCCCGGGTGTGACCCCAGTACCATCGGCGCGTCCGGGCTTAACTTCTCTGTTCGGG